>DAOWGY010000333.1 GCA_030641695.1 Gammaproteobacteria bacterium | reverse complement strand
TCGTATTGTCACGGCGTCTCGTGGCACCGATCCAGGACCTGGTTGCCGGTACGCGGGCGGTCGCAGCGGGTGATTTTGATATGCGCCTGCCGACGCCGACCCGCGACGAAATCGGTTTCCTGGTCAGCTCTTTCAACGACATGACACAGCGCCTTGCGACGGCGCGGCGCGAAGCCAGCCTGAGCCAGGCGCTCGTCGAGGCAGGCGAGGCCGAGGCCGTTGCCCAGGCCATCGAAAAACTCGGCATACCCGTGTATCTCTCGGGCATGGCGCGCGGGCTCATGGGCCCGGCGCATCCCTTGCACCGCCGGCATCAGCGACGCAAGGCGCTCAAGGAAGCCGATCTCGTGCTGCTCGCCGGCGTGCCGTCCGACTTCAGGCTCGACTATGGGCAGCATGTTCGACGCAGTGCGTGTCTCATCTCGGCGAACCGCAGCAAGGTCGATCTCAAGCGCAACCGGCGTCCCGACATCGGTGAAATCACCGACGCCGGGCTATTCCTGTGTGCGCTCGCGGATGTACTCGAAGCAAACTCGAGTGATCGCTGGAAAGAGTGGCAAGTATCACTCGAGGCACGCGATGCCGAACGCGAAGCCGAGATCGATCAGACTGCAGAAAAGTCCGGCGAGTACATCAACCCGGTCAGCCTGTGCCGGGCCATCGATGCCGGCTTACCCGACAACAGTGTGATCGTCGCCGACGGTGGCGACTTCGTCGGCACGGCATCCTATATCGTGAAACCGAGAAAACTCCTGAGCTGGCTTGATCCGGGCGCTTTCGGAACGCTGGGCTGTGGCGCCGGTTTTGCGCTCGGCGCGAGCCTGTGCCGCCCCGGTCATGAAGTCTGGATCCTGTTCGGTGACGGCTCGGTCGGTTATGCGCTTGCCGAGTTCGATACCTTCGTGCGTCACAACATTCCGGTTATTGCTGTCGTCGGCAATGACGCCAGCTGGGCACAGATCGCGCGCGAGCAGATCAAGATGCTCGATGACGATGTCGGTACCGTGCTGGCACGCAGCAATTATCACGAGGTGGCTGCAGCGCTGGGCGGGCAGGGCGTCTTGCTGCGACAGGCGGATCAGATTGCATCCGTCCTGCAGGAGGCCAGAGTTGCTGCTGGCGATGGCAAACCCGTGCTAATCAACGCCTGGCTGGACCGTACGGATTTTCGGGAAGGATCGTTGTCGATGTAGGTGAACTAGGTGTGTACTTCTACCGTTAAGGTGGGCGGATCGGTCTCGGTGCCTTGTTGAGCGTTGTTCTTTTCGACTTGCGTTTGTATGTGGATCCTGCATTGCAATACAGAAAGAAGTTCGAAGACCCGGTCGATCGACTTGCGCGTGTTTTCCTCGTCCAGAATGCGATAAATCTGGGTAGGTGATGTACCGAGCCGCCGGCTTAGTTCCCGAATACCCAGCGGGCTCGATTCGACGAGCTTTTTCGTCGCGATCGTGAGTTTGTAGAGGAGCAGATCACGCATGTAGGAGGGGTCGCGGTTGTACTCCAGCACTCGGTCGATATGCACGCTGTCCTCGACACCGGATTTCAGTTCGACCGTAAATGCTTCGTCACCTAACTCCGGATCGACGTAGGCGTGCACGATCTTGTCGTCGTCGGTTGGCGGTCGATCTAGCAAGGCATAGGGATACTCGTAGCTGTCCTTGTAGGTACGAAGTTCGAACGCCTTCTTGTGGTTATTCGTCTTGAGAGAGCGAATTTTCATAAAAATCCTTCATCGCGCAGCTCGCGGATCAATCGCAGAATCCGTCGTGTCGGCGTGCCTTTCATAGCTACCTCGTTTTCGAGGTCCCACTTGAGGATCAGTTTGTCCTTCTCGTACACATGAACGTGAGGCGGACTGTGATCACCAATCCAGGCAAGAAATACATAGTTTCCACGTCGAATCTTAGGCATAAATGTTACCTCATGCGGTAACAGTTATCAACAGGCTGGCTCAGGCTCGTAAAGCAAGCATTGAGCCCATTCTAGGGGGAATAACTTGAAAACGAGGGCCGTAAAATGGCGCAAAAACGGGAGTTAGTCTGCACCGACATGACCGGAAGCAGGGACGCCTGATTCGCGTTTCAGTTCATTCAGAAGCAATGCTCACGAAAGCACACTGCTCACCAGCTCCGCCAACCTGTCGTAGTGGCTGCCGTGCCAGTACAGCCGCGCGCAACCC
>DAOWGY010000209.1 GCA_030641695.1 Gammaproteobacteria bacterium | reverse complement strand
TGATGCTCGTCGTGGGCGTCGTGCGCGTCTGCGACTGCCGTTGTCATACTGTTATTCTCCGTTCACGTGCCGCTGTGCGACACATCAATGAATGCGTTTACTGGCTTGCGGCTACCCGCTCACCGGATGTTTTTTGGGTCTCGGCCCAGGCCAGGAAGGCGTCTGGCTCGACGACTTCGACGACGATCGGCATGTAGCCATGGTCTTTGCCGCAGAGTTCCGCGCACTGGCCGCGGACCGTGCCTGTCTCTTCGGCACGGAACCATGCCTCGTTGATGATGCCGGGGATGGCGTCTTTCTTGATCGCCAGCTCGGGGACCCACCAGGAGTGGATGACATCGTTCGACGTGATGAGTAAGCGAACCTTCGCGCCTTTCGGTACCACCAGCGGCCGGTCAACCTCGAGCAGGAAATTCTCGACGCTGAAAGGATCGATACCCGAGTCCTTTGTGCGGGCCTCGACACTCGCACGATCAAGGCTCGAATAGAATTCGATGCCTTCATCCTGGTATTTGTAGTGCCACTTCCACTGCGACGCGGTCACGACGATCGAGACGTCTGGATTCCGCGTATCCTCGAGTCGGAGCATTGTCTCGGCAGCCGGAACGGCCATCAGCAAAAGGATAATGACGGGAATCGTGGTCCAGATGACTTCGGCCGTCGTGCTGTGCGTGAACGTGGCGGGCTCGGCGCCTTTCGACTTGCGGTGCTTGATGAGCGAAATAATCATGACGCCGAATACGATGACGCCGATCGCAACGCACCACCAGAACACCATCATGTGCAGGTCATAGGTCTCGGCGCTGAGCTCGGTGATGCCCCTGGGCATGTTCAGAGCCCAGTCAGCACTCGCCGCACTTGCCCAGACAACGCCGAGCAGGCTGAGTAGCGATTTTCGAATCATTGTGTAAGTACCCCACGGGCCGTCGAGGGTCCGTGCTCAATAGAATCAATAGGTGGCAATGCAGACATCGGGGCAGCCGGGCGCCCCGGTCAAAAGCTTGCGAAGTTTACTGAAACGCAGCGCGTCAGGCAATTCCCATGTGTGAAAGATCGCCATTGAAACCTTTATAAATAACAACGATTTATTGTGTCGATGTAACGAAGCTGCGGAGATGCGTTGTTGCAATGCGTCGCATCAGCGCCGCCGCAGCGGGATATTTGAGGGGTCTACGGCAAAACCGCCGGCCGGGTCTTGTGGGCCGCGGCCCCAGCAATGGCCATAGACGAGCTCGAGTTCGAGCGCAATTTCGACGCCGTCGGTGTCGGCAATCAGCGCCTCGGTCATCTTTGCGAAGCGCTGCCGGCCGACCAGGCCGCGCTCGCGCTGCTGCAGGCTATTGCGGGCGCCGGTGGCGGTGAGGTCCCGAAACAGGGCGTCACTGCTCTCGTAGGTCACGGACAAACGGTCGACATCGAGCACCGGGTCGCGAAGCCCTGCGCTGACGAGCGCGTCGCCAACGTCATGCATGTCCGGGAAGCGGTTTACGTGTGCGCCGTCGTCAGCCGACCGCCAGGCGTGCCGCAATGCGAGCAGGCTGTCCGGGCCGAGCGTCGCGAACGCGAACAGCCCGTCCTTGCGCAGCACGCGGTTGATCTCGCCAAATACGGCCGCTGGTTTGTCGATCCACGGCAACAACAGGTTGGAAAATACTACGTCGACGCTGGCGTCAGCGAACGGCAGCAATCGAGCGTCGGCTTGCACAGCGGCGGCTTTTGACAACCACGAACGCTTGCGGCGGATCGCGGCGAGCATCTGGCCGGACAGATCGATAGCAATCACTCTTGCCCCGCGAAAACGCTTTTCGAGAGGCCGCACGGCTGCACCCGTCGCCGAACCCAGGTCGATGACTGTTTTCACGTCGATGGACATCGGGTGGATGCGGGCAAGCAGACCATCGCGGCTTACGCGATGTACGAAGTCCGTGTCATCAAAAGATGCTGCGGCACGATCGAAGCGACGTCGAACGTCGCCGACACGCAACGTCGAGTTGTCGTCAGTGGCATTCATTACGAGAGTCAAACGGGCGGCAGCGACACGGTACCACGCTTTCCGGCGCATTCGCGTGGATTTGGCGGACGTAGTGTCAGCCCAAGGTCGCGATAATCAGTCGATGCGGGCAAAGCAAATTCTGATGCCGCTCTGGCGGCTCGTCTGCCAGTCGGCCACCGTCCTGGACAATGCAATCATGCCGCGGCGTTGTGTTTTCTGCGGCGTCATCTGTCGTGAGGGCGAGCACCTGATTTGCTCAGGCTGTGATGCCGAGCTGCCCCGTGTGCCGCGACGATGCCCGACATGTGCGCAGCCACTCGCGGCGGCTCATGCCGAAGGCGTCGTCTGCGCCGACTGCCAGCTACGGCCAACCCCATTCGAGGCGGCAATGGCGCCGCTGGCCTATGAGTTTCCCGTTGACGCCGCGATCAGGATGTTCAAGTTTCGGCGCCGGCTTTACTACGCGCCGGCATTCGGTGAATTGCTCCGGCAGTCGCTCGCCGAGCTGCCGGAAGATATCGATGCACTGCTTCCCGTGCCCTTGCACTGGCTGCGCCACGGTATCCGCGGCTTCAATCAGGCTGCAGAGATGTGCCGGCCGATTCGAAAGGCTACCGGCCTGCCGCTTGTCAGCAACGTATGTCGCGTGCGGGCAACTCCGTATCAATCGGGCCTGAGTGCGAAAGAACGTCGCCGCAACCTGCGACGTGCGTTCGTCGTCCGGGGCACGATAAGCGCACGACACGTACTGATCGTCGACGATGTCATCACGACGGGCGAAACCTGTCGACAACTGGCGGAGCTATTGCGGCAGCACGGCGTGGAGAAGGTTAGCGTGCTGGCGATCGCACGCGCGTGAGCCCGATCGCGGTTCGAGAACCGCTCCAACGACGCCTGTGAGCACTGTTGGAGCGCTTCTGGAAGCGCGATCTCTTTGCTTACGGATTGAAGGCGTAATGCAGCACGATGCCGATGAACACGACCAGCCCGATGTGGCGATTGTGCAGGAATGCAGAGAAGCAACTCGCGGGTTGGCGCTCACGCGCGAGCCACTGGTGATACGCCATCAATCCGGCAACAAGCGCGACAGAGGCGAAATACCAGAATCCGAGCCCGGCGCGCAGTCCGACGAACACGAGCGCGACGAGCATGATGAGTTGTAGTCCGGCGATGACGAACAGGTCCATATCACCGAATAGCAATGCGGTGGATTTGACGCCCACCTTGCGATCGTCCTCGCGGTCGACCATCGCGTAGAAGGTGTCGTAAATGACGGCCCACACGAGTGCCGTGCCGAAAACCAGCCACGCGAGTTGCGGGGTTTCCCCCGTCTGTGCGGCGAACGCCATCGGTACTGCCCAGCCAAACGCAGCGCCGAGAATGAATTGCGGAATGGACATGAAGCGCTTGATGAACGGGTACGAGATGGTCAGACCGGCCGCCACAACGGCAAGCAGTTGCGCGGGCCGATTCAACATCGTCGCAAGGCCGATAGCGATGAACCCGAGTGCGGCAAACAGCGTCAAAGCTTCCATCGGCAGTACCGCGCCGGACGCAATAGGCCTGGTTCTCGTGCGCTCGACATACGGGTCGATATTCCGGTCGACGTAGTCGTTAAGCACACAGCCGGCGGAACGCATGATGAAAACACCGAGCACGAAGATGACAAACAGGCCCGGATCGGGATGCCCTTTACCGGCAAGCCACAACGCCCATAACGTTGGCCAGAGCAACAGCCAGGTGCCGATTGGCTTGTCGATGCGCATCAACTTACCGTAATTGCGCAGCTGGGTGACGAGCTCAGGAGCGAAGTTGCCGCCAAGAAATTTCATCGCAGCTAAAGTACCAGAAGGATCGTTGGAGCGCCTCTCGAGGCGCGAATGAGGTGAGCTCGACTCGAATCATGATTTCGCCAGGAATCAATCGCGCTTCCAGAAGCGCTCCAACATCTAAACCTTTCCGAAGCGTCCCGCATCACCCAGCCAGCGGCGCACGATCGCCGTGGCTGTAGTCGGCGCCTCGTGCGTAAGGCGTTCCGCGGCGATCTGAACCCTCGGCATCAGTTCGGCATCGCGAACGAGGTTGGCGATGCGGTAATCCGGCAGGCCGGTCTGTTTTGTGCCGAGCAGTTCACCGGGGCCACGAAGCTCGAGATCCCGTTCCGCGACGATGAAGCCGTCGTTGGTGTCGCGTAGAACTGCAAGGCGGGTCTTGGCAACCGCTCCCAGCGGTGGTTTGTAGACGAGCACGCAATGACTCTGCGTCGTGCCGCGGCCCACTCTGCCGCGCAGCTGGTGCAATTGTGACAAGCCCATGCGTTCCGCATTTTCAATGATCATCAGGCTTGCGTTCGGTACGTCGACGCCAACCTCGATGACGGTGGTTGCGACCAGCAGCTGTATCAGACCGTCCTTGAATGCCTGCATGCCGCGTTCTTTCTCCGCGGGGCGCATGCGACCGTGCACGAGTCCGACGCGTAATTCGGGCAGCGTCTCCGTGAGCATCTGGTAGCTGGCCTCGGCCGCCTCGAAGTCGAGGACCTCGGACTCCTCGATCAGCGGACAGACCCAGTAAGCCTGCTGGCCGGATGCGCATGCCGAGCGCACGCGCTCGACGATCTCGTCACGACGGGTTTCGGGAATGGCAACCGTGGTCACGGCTTGCCGACCCGGCGGCAACTCATCGATGATGGACACGTCGAGGTCAGCGTACGCGGCCATCGCCAGCGTTCGTGGAATCGGGGTGGCAGTCATGACGAGCTGATGCGGATGACCTGCTTCTCCAATTCCTTTGTCGCGCAGCGCCATGCGCTGGTGCACGCCGAATCGATGTTGCTCGTCGATGACGACGAGCCCGAGCTTGTGAAAGTTGACGCCTTCCTGAAAGAGAGCGTGCGTGCCGACGACCAGCGGTGCCCGGCCGTCCGCGATCGACTCGAGTGACTCGCGCCGGGCGGCCGCGCGCTGACTGCCGGCAAGCCAGGCCGGCTGCAGCCCGAGCGGCCGGAACCAGTCGGAGAAACTGCGCCAGTGTTGCTCGGCGAGCAGCTCGGTCGGCGCCATGATCGCCGCTTGAATATCACAGGCGATCGCCTTGAGACAGGCGATCGCAGCAACCACGGTCTTGCCCGAGCCGACATCGCCCTGGATGAGTCGCATCATGGGGTGCGGTCGCTGCACGTCGGACAGGATCTCCCCGACGACGCGCTGTTGTGCGCCGGTTAGCTCGAAAGGCAGGTCGCGAATGAACGCGTCGACCTTCTCATCGCCCCCGGCGAGTGGCGGAGCTGCCTCGCGATCCGCCAGCGCCCGCAGGCTCTTGAGGCTCAGGTAGTGGGCGAGCAATTCCTCGAACGCCAGCCGCCGCTGGCAAGGATGACGACCCGCCAACATCGCCCCGACGTCGGCATCAGGCGGCGGCCTATGCAGGTAAACGATCGCTTCCGCGAGTGACGGCATCGCGAGCTCATTGCGTATGTCATCCGGCAGCAGCTCCTCCGGCGGCGCCTTGCGCATCGCCGTCAGCGCCTGCTCGGTGAGGTTGCGCAACCTGCCCTGCTGCACGCCCTCCGTTGCCGGATAGATCGGCGTCAGCGATTCATTTATCGCGGCGTCCTGGTCCGGTCGCAGTATCCGGTACTCGGGATGAATCATCTCGAATCCGCCACG
>DAOWGY010000186.1 GCA_030641695.1 Gammaproteobacteria bacterium | reverse complement strand
GCTATTATGCAAGTCATTGAAAGCATATGAATTTGCGAAACAGGACACCAGGACTTGAGGTTCGGGCACATTCACGGTTCAGCTGATACCGTTCGGGTCCTGCATCTGACAGACCCGCATCTGTTCGCCGCTAAAGCCGGCGATCTGCGCGGTACCGTGACGTACGATGCCTTGCGACAGGTCCTCGCCCATTATGAGGCGAACGACTGGCGCGCCGACCTGGTCGCACTGACCGGGGACCTGATTCAGGACGACTCAGCCGGTGCCTACGAGCACTGTCGCGAGCTGTTGTCGTCACTTGGACTCCCCATTCACTGCGTTCCTGGCAATCACGACGTTCGCTCGCTGATGCGCGACGCGTTGCCGGAACCCCCGTTCATCTATTGCGGCTCCGCCGAGGTTTCGAACTGGCTGATCGTCAATATCGATAGCTGCAGCGCCGACCGCGCAGGCGGCAGTGTGACCGAGGACGAGTTGGCTCGCATGGAAAGCATCATCGCGTCGAGTAATGCTGAACACGTACTGGTGTGTCTGCATCATCCACCGGTACCGATGGGCAGCGCCTGGCTCGACACGGTCGGCCTGGACAATGGCAACGAACTCCTGAAGCGGATGCAGACTGCGAGACGCGTTCGCCTGGCGATTTTCGGGCACGTGCACCAGGCATACGATGTCGCGCATGACGGAATCCGTATCATCGCCACTCCCTCGACCTGTCGCCAGTTCCTGCCACGCAGCGATGATTTTGCCCTCGATGACAGGCCTCCGGCATATCGGCGCATCATGTTGCAAACCAGCGGGGAAGCCGACACCGAGCTGATCTGGGTCAACGATGCGTAGGACGTTCCTGCTGACAAGCCTGTGGCTGCTATCGGCTGCTGCCGCTGCGGACTCCGCTGGTCATCCCGTAACGATGTGGATGGCCGAGGGAGTGACTAACCGGGTTTATTTACTCGGCTCGGTACACCTGCTGCGCAGTCAGGATCATCCGTTGCCGGCAGTGATCGACACAGCCTACGACGACGCCGAGAGCCTGTACATGGAAATCGACATGGATGACCTGGATCCCCTTGCGATGCAGGCGACTATCAATCGGCTCGGCATGCTCGATGAAGACACGACGCTGCGCGACATTATGGGCGTCGACCTGTACGCGGACGCATTGCTCGCAGCGGACACGCTCGACATTCCTCTCGACATGCTCGAACAAACCGAGCCCTGGTACGCGGCAATCACCATCGAACAGCTCGTGCTGGCACGCATCGGTTTCAACCCGATGTACGGTATCGAGATGCATATGATGACCAAGGCGTCCCGGGACGACAAAGCGATTCATGGTTTCGAGTCGGTTGAAGAGCAGCTCGCACTCCTTGACGGCCTGTCGCTCGAGGCGCAGCGCGAACTGCTGATACAGACCCTGGCCGAGGGCGCAAACATTGAGTCGGTCATGGATGATCTGATCGGGGCGTGGCGCGCGGGCGACATCGATTACATGGAAGAAAACCTGCTCGCGGAACTCGCCAACTACCCGGAGCTTTACGAAACAATCGTGGCAGGCCGCAATCGACGATGGGTGGACACGATCGACAAGCTGCTGGAAGACGAAGACGATTACCTCGTCATCGTCGGCGCATTGCACCTGGTTGGCGAGGATGGCGTCCCGCGATTGCTCGAAAGCCGCGGCGTCAGGGTCAGCCAGATGCGCGAGTCCGCCGATTAGTAACAGTTGGAGCGCCTCTCGAGGCGCGATCTTCCGGGAATTGAACGCGCATCGCGCTTCAAGAAGCGCTCCAACGACAGTTTAGGAGTCCATTTATGAGTTTGTTTTCAGATGCCCGCGATGTCATCGCGGGCGGTGTCAATTCGCCAGTTCGCGCGTTTGCCGGTGTCGGCGGCGAGCCTGTCTTTTTCAAAAGCGCCAGTGGCGCCTGGGTCGAAGCCGAAGACGGTAGACAGTTCATCGATTACGTCGGCTCCTGGGGCCCGATGATTCTCGGCCACGCTCATCCTGACGTCATCGACGCCGTTATCGAGACAGCCGGACGCGGACTCAGTTTCGGCGCACCCTGTGTTCTCGAAACGCAGATCGCTGCCAGGATCACTGCACTGATGCCGTCGATCAAACGGTTGCGCATGGTCAGTTCGGGCACCGAAGCGACGATGAGCGCGATCCGGCTCGCACGCGGCCATACGGGCCGCGACAAAATCGTCAAGTTCGAAGGCTGCTATCACGGCCACTCCGACTCCTTGCTGATCAAGGCCGGCTCCGGTGCGCTGACCCTCGGGGTGCCCAGTTCACCAGGCGTGCCCGGCGAACTCGCTGCGCACACGATTACCCTGTCGTACAACGATGCCGACGGAGTAACGCAGGCATTCGACGAAATCGGCAGCGAGGTCGCGTGCATCATCGTCGAACCGGTCGCCGGCAATATGAATATGGTGCCGCCCGCAGCAGGGTTTCTCGAAACGCTGCGCGAGCTGTGCAGCGCGCATGGCGCAGTGCTGATTTTCGACGAGGTAATGACCGGGTTTCGCGTTGCCAAAGGTGGCGCGCAAGCACTGTTCGGGATCGAACCCGACCTGACAACGCTGGGCAAGATTGTCGGCGGTGGCATGCCGGCAGCGGCGTTCGGGGGGCGTGCAGAAATCATGGCCGATATCGCGCCTGACGGCCCCGTGTACCAGGCCGGCACCCTGTCTGGTAATCCCGTGGCGATGGCCGCGGGGCTGGCGACGCTCGAGCAAGTCGATCAACCGGGGTTCTACGAACAGCTGGGCGAGCGCACGCGACAACTTGCATCCGGGCTCGCCCAAGTGGCAGCCGACGCCGATATCCCACTCAGCGTCGAGCACGAGGGCGGTATGTTCGGATTCGTGTTTACCGACGCGGGACCGGTGCGGAGCTTCACCCAGGTTGCCGCTGCGGACGTCGAGCGATTCAAGTTGTTTTTCCACGGCATGCTGGACGCAGGCGTGTACTTCGCGCCGTCTGCATTCGAGGCAGGATTCGTTTCCGCCGCGCACGGTGAGAACGAAATCGAACAAACGCTCGACGCCGCTCGCAAGGTGTTCGCGACTCTGTAGATGATCAGGCGGTACTGATTGGGCCCCTGACGTTTCCAAGTACCTCTTGCACGAGCCGCAGGCGTTCGGCCGGATCGGACTGCTCGAGACACAATTGTTTTTCCTCGAGATCGACGGGCAGGATTTCCATGAAGCGGTTGGTCACCCAGCCCGCATCGTCGAGGTGACGGTCGAGATTCTCATACAGCCTGCCGAGATCATCGAGAACGCCCGCGAGAATTGTCGCCATCGCATGGTATTCCTCGGGCAAGGGCAGATCAGATTCCTCCGGCAAAATTTCGATCTCGCCGATGTGAAGCCCATCCGGTTTGCTGTGCGACGAGATCAGACGGAAGCGTCTTTCGCCCCTCGCGGTCACTCCGAGCAAGCCATCGCTGCCCTGATACCAGTCAACAATCCGTGCCAGCGTGCCAATATCAAAAGTCGTCGCAAGACCGGTCTCACCCCCTTCCCTGATCAACAGTACGCCAAAGGGCGCATCGTTTTTGATGCGCTCACTGATCATGTCGACATAGCGCGTTTCGAAAATCCGGAGTGGCAGTGGCCCTCCGGGAAACAACACCGTGTTGAGTGGAAAAAGCGGAACCTGCACTGGACGACTCTTGCTCGATTACTCCA
The DNA here is from genome assembly GCA_030641695.1 of Gammaproteobacteria bacterium. Classification (GTDB taxonomy): domain Bacteria; phylum Pseudomonadota; class Gammaproteobacteria; order Steroidobacterales; family Woeseiaceae; genus UBA1847. The sequence continues at coordinate 59 of DAOWGY010000186.1, read as the reverse complement.
AGTATAGTCCTCCAGCGGAAGATCGTTGGAGCGTCTCTCGAGGCGCGAGTGAGACCGGG
>DAOWGY010000102.1 GCA_030641695.1 Gammaproteobacteria bacterium | reverse complement strand
CGCTCGGCCTGCCGCCGGAGCGCCATGCCGATGTTGGCCTCATCGAAGAGTGCGTTGATTGCGCCGAGATCCGGCATCGAGCGGCGCATGTTCGTTTCGGGATCCTCGATTGGCGCATCGCACGCAATACCGGTCAGCTGACGGGCCAGCATAGCGGCATCCTTGTGCGTCTCGAGTTTAGCGCCGAGGGTTTTTGCGCCCCGGACTTCGACCTCGTGCACCTTGTCCAGGTTGGCATAAATGTCATCGAGGTTGCCGAAGTGACCGAGCAGGGCGGAAGCCGTCTTCTTGCCGACACCCGGCACGCCCGGGATGTTGTCGACGCTGTCGCCGGCAAGCGCAAGGAAATCCGCAATCTGCTCGGGCCAGACGCCGAAGACTTCGGGAACCTTGTCGTAGTTGATCTTCCCCTTACCCGCAAAGTCCCAGAACACATCTTCTTTCGTCAGCAACTGCGCAAGATCTTTGTCTCGAGTAACGATTGTGGAGGGCCTGCCCGCGCGACGCCCATGTTCGACCAGCGTACCGATGAGATCATCCGCCTCATATCGTGGGTCTGCGCAATTCATGAGCCCGAGCGCCTCCGAATATCGACGACACTGTGAAAACTGTCTTTTGAGCTCGACCGGCGCCGGCTCCCGATTCGCCTTGTACTGGGGATAAATCTCAGTACGAAAAGACGTCGTCAGGCTTTCATCGAAAGCCACCGCCACATGCTCAGGATTGACCTGCTCGATGAAATCGCCAAGAAAACGACAAAAACCGTACAACGCATTGATCGGATTGCCATCACCATCGACCATGTCATCAGGCATGGAGTAGTAGGCGCGGAAGACATAGACACTGGCATCGATGAGGTATTGCATTGGTGAAGTATAGCTTTTGCGCAACTAGCGCGGGGTCGGACCAAGCTAACGACTTGAGCGGGTTGATCGTTTTCGATATTTGGGCACCAATTTACGCCCTAATCCCTCTTTTTGGCCTGAAAACGGCGCATTAGTGAGACTGGGCGTCACTGTATTTCTTAATTGCTTTTATTGAGGTAATAATTGCCCGATTAAGGTCAATCTGGCCAGCTTTCTAACGTGAATATCTAACCAAATCAATCGATGGCGCGGGTCTGACCCCACGCCATTACCCGTGGAAGTGGGTGTCTATGACATCCTCGCCGGAAAAGAGGTGATCTGTCAGGCGAGCATGCAGCGGACTCGAGCGCGGGATGTGCGCAAGCAGGTATTTCATCTGATCAGCGAGGACGCGGCGACCTTTGAGATAGATGTACTCGGCATAGGTCGGGGAGAACGGCACCGCGATCAGTTGCATTGCAGCCTGCTCCGGCGTGCGGCCGCCCTTGTAATTGTTGCAGCGACGGCATGCGGTTGCGACGTTGTTCCAGCTATCGCCACCGCCTTGCGAGAGCGGAGTGATGTGATCGCGCGTCAGGTCGCGGGTCGGATAGCGCATGGCGCAGTACAGGCAAAGATTACCGTCGCGTTTGAACAGCGTTCGGTTGTTCAGTGGCGGAACGTATTTGTCGCGATTGCGTGACAGGCTCTTGCTGGTGCCATGGGTTGCAATAATCGAGTTGACATCGACCTTGCTGCGGCAGCCATCAAGAGAACTGTAGCCGCCGAACACCGTGTAAAGGAGAGTGCCGCAGTCGTACGCAACCTGCTCGGAGTGGTAAAGACGTACCGCTTCGCGATAGTCAATCCACTCGAGCGGCATTCCTGCAACGTCGGTCCTGAGAACCTGCTGCGATATGTCGGAAGCGACTCCAGCCAGCATACGTACACCTCACGTGCGCGAATTGCGCGGCCTGCAACTGATTATTGCAGGTCGCGCAACGCTAGTTTGCCGAACGTGTCCCAAAAATCAACAGACAATCCATGTCTGTTGATAATTATTCGAGATTGCTGTGACTACGTTACGACAGCTGGTCAGAGCGCCTTGAACACCGCGTCGAGGCTGTCCTTGGCGTCGCCGAAGAGCATTCTCGTGTTGTCTTTGAAGAACAGCGGATTCTGCACACCCGCATAACCGGTAGCCATGCTGCGTTTCAGGACGATCGTCGTCTTGCCTTTCCAGACTTCGAGAACCGGCATGCCCGCAATCGGGCTGTCGGGTTCTTCCTGTGCGGAGGGATTGACGATGTCGTTGGCGCCGATGATCACGGAGACGTCGACATTGGGGAAGTCGTCGTTCACCTCATCCATTTCGAAGACGATGTCGTAAGGTACCTTCGCTTCCGCAAGCAATACGTTCATGTGCCCGGGCATGCGACCGGCGACCGGGTGGATGCCGAAGCGCACGTTGATCTTCTTGTCCCTGAGCACCGTGGTGATCTCGTGAACTACGTGCTGTGCCTGCGCCACCGCCATGCCGTAGCCAGGCACGATCATGACTTCCTTCGCGTTGGCGAGTAACGAGGCTGTTTCCTGGGCGTCTATGGGTACTACCTCGCCGTCCTGCTCACCGCCGCCCGCGGCCGCGGTACCGCCGCCGGTACCAAAACCACCGGCGATGACATTGAGGAATTTGCGGTTCATCGCACGGCACATGATGTAGCTCAGGATCGCGCCACTCGAGCCCACCAGCGCACCGGTGACGATCAGGAGATCGTTGTTGAGCATGAAGCCCGTGGCCGCAGCTGCCCAGCCCGAGTAGCTGTTGAGCATCGAGACGACGACGGGCATATCGGCCCCGCCGATGGCCATTACCATGTGAATACCGAACAGCAGGGCAATGACGGTCATTATGATCAGCGGCATCATGCCGGTGCCGGCCGCGGACTGTTGCACAAATTCGTAGCCGTACCAGATCGCGCCGATGAGGAGGATCAGATTCATCCAGTGCCTCGCTGGCAACAACATCGGGCTGCCGCCGATGCGCCCGGACAGCTTGCCGAAGGCAATCACCGAGCCGGAGAAAGTCACCGCACCGATGAGGATGCCCAGGTACGTTTCGATGTCGTGGATGGTTAGCTCCACGCCCTCGAAGTGCACCGAGTGGTCCATGAAGTTCGCAAAGCCCACGGCCACGGCGGCGACACCCACGAGGCTGTGCAATATCGCCACGAGTTCCGGCATCTGCGTCATTTGCACGCGCTTTGCGGCCAGGAGACCGATGCTGCCGCCGATGAGCAGCGCCACCAGCAAGATCGCGTAATGCTCGGTGACCACGCCGACGACAGTCGCGATTAACGCGATCGCCATGCCCGTGATGCCGTACCAGTTACCGCGGCGTGCGGTCTCCGGGTTGGCCAGGCCACCAAGAGCCAGAATAAAAAGAATCGTCGCAGCGATGTACGACACGGTAACAATGCCTGCAGTCATCGTCTCGACCTCACTTGCGGAACATTTCGAGCATACGTCGCGTGACGGCGAAGCCGCCAAAGATGTTGATGCTCGTAATCAGGATGGTTGCGGCCGCGATCCACATGATGAGCGGGTTCGCGGAGCTGATTTGTAATAACGCGCCAATGACGATGATGCTCGAGATCGCGTTGGTGACACTCATGAGCGGTGTGTGCAACGCAGGCGTCACGTTCCAGATCACCATGTAGCCCACGAAGCAGGCAAGCACAAACACGGTGAAGTGCGCCATAAACGACGGCGGCGCCACCGCGCCGAGGCCCAACAACGCCAGCGCGCCAATGGCCACGGTAACAATCTGTCCCACGATGGACGGCTTTTTCGCCTCGATGACCGGGGCGGGTGCTGGTTCGGCCTTCGCCGGGCCCGCCGACAAGGTCGGTGGCGGTGGTGGCCACAACGTCTCGCCGCCGGTACAGACCGTTGCGCCGCGGACCACTTCGTCCTCGAGGTCGAGCGTGATCTCGCCGTCCTTCTCCGGTGTCATGTCCGTGATCAGGTGCCTGAGATTAGTGGCATACAGCTGGCTCGACTGGGTGGCGAGACGACTGGGGAGGTCCGTATAACCGATTATGGAGACGCCATCCCTGACCACCACCTCGCCGGGCTCGGTAAGCTCGCAATTGCCGCCCTGCTCGGCGGCAAGATCGACAATGACGCTGCCATCGTTCATCGAGGCAACCATCTCCGCGGTGATCAGTTTCGGGGCGGGCTTGCCGGGAATCAGAGCTGTGGTGATGATGATGTCGACCTCTTTGGCCTGCTCGGCAAACAAGGCCATCTCCGCTTTGATGAACTCCTCGCTCATCACCTTGGCGTAACCGCCTTCACCGGAACCGTCCTCGTCGTCGAAATCGAGCATCAGGAACTCGGCGTCCATGCTCTCGACCTGTTCCTTCACCTCAGGCCGGGTATCGAAGGCTCTGACAATTGCAGCCAGGCTTTTCGCCGCACCAAT
>DAOWGY010000152.1 GCA_030641695.1 Gammaproteobacteria bacterium | reverse complement strand
TACACGACGATCGAACCCGGCAATCCGCTGGGCATGCTTGAAGAGGTCCTCCGATTGAGTATTGAACTCGCGCCGCTGGAGCGGCGGCTGCGACAAGCGTACAAGGAAGGCCTGATTCGATCGGAATACCTGGGTGAACAAATCGACGAGGCGGAACGCGCCGGAGTCATCAACAAAAAAGAGGCGACAAAATTGCACGCCTACCATGACAAGGTATTCGCGTTACTTGCCGTCGACGACTTCGCAGCCGAAGATCTCGCTCGCAATAGCACCAGCACGGCGACGGAACCGACGCCGGAACCGGCCAAAAAGGCCGCAAAGCGCAAGCAGAGCCCTCGAAAGAAAGTCGCGCCCAGGAAAACTGCCGGCCGCGCCACGAAGGCACCCAGCAAGAAAAAAACCAAAGCCTGATTTCGCTCGATGACGGCACCATCCGGACCCATTTATGAAAACCACGTTTTCGTAGACCCGGACGTGCTCGACGATTATGTCGCGTGGATCGATGATCAGGCACGACGCGCGCGCGAGCTCCCGGGGATCGTCGATATCTCCGTATTTTCAACAGCGGATGACGAGGAAGGTCGACCCGGCAGAACGTGTCAGTTCGTGCTCGATAATGACGAGGCACTCGAGACATTCATCGATGGCCTGGCAGCAGAAATCGAGGCTGATGCGCTACTGCAATTCGGAGACAGCATTTCCTGGCACGAACGCATACTTCGCGAGGACACCTCGCACGAGTTGCCCGCGGGTGAAATGCCCGAATGCCTCAATTGCGGCGCGCACATGCGCGGCCAGTATTGTGGCCAGTGCGGCCAACGCGCGCGCAGCCGGCTGATCAGCCTGTGGGAACTGGTCCGCGAGGCGTTCGGCGACCTGTTCGAACTGGACTCGCGCCTGTGGCATACCGCTGTACCCTTGATGATCAAACCCGGGCTACTGACCTTTGATTACCTGCAGGGCAGGCGCGCTCGCTATATGCCGCCGTTCCGCATGTACCTCGTATTGAGTCTGTTGTTTTTCCTCGTCGCATTTTTCAATCCTCGTGAGACCTTTGGGATCTTCTATGATCCTCAGACCCTGGCGGAGGAAGAAGCAGAACGAAAACGCGAGGGGCAACAGGACGCCGAGGAAACGCTCGAGGAACTGGCCGCCGAAGGCATCATCGTCGGCGCAGAAGGGTTGCCGGAAGACATCCAGGAAGACCTGGAAGATGGATTCAACGTGCGGATCAATGGCGATGGCACAGCGGAAACCGAATGCGAGGTCAGTGAATTCAACATCAGCGGACCGGAGTGGCTCAAGCGGCGACTGACTCCGGAGCGACTCGTGCATGTCTGCGAGCAAATGAAAAAAGACAACGGCCGACAGTTCCTCGCCAACCTGTTCGACAACGTACCGGTCGCGCTGATCGTCTTACTGCCGATCATGGCATTCGTTTTGAAAGCTCTGTATCCACTGTCACGGCGCTATTACGTCGAGCACCTGCTGTTCTTTGTGCACTTTCACGCGTTTTTCTTCCTGATCCTGATAATGCAGATCCTGATCGGACGGCTGGACGCTGTGCTGCCAATACCCGAGGCGATCGGCGTCCTGATGATCATTGCGGCGTCTTTCTACGTGCCCGTCTATCTGTTTGTCGCCATGCGCCGTGTCTATGGTCAGGGGCGGCTCCTGACGTCGTTCAAGTACGTTGTATTGACCACCTCGTATCTCGCCGGCTTCATCCTCACGATGCTGGGCGCGGTGACCATGGCCGCATTCGCCATCTGATTGGCGCATAAGGTGTACGGCGCCGGGGAAACGCTTATTATTGGGCGCAGATCTTGAGAGGGAGATGACGATGCGAAAAAGCCACCCTGACCTATTGCTGGCCGCAATCACTGCAGCCTGCCTGGTTGCGTCCTGCGGCAAGGAGGCCCCTGAACAGCCGGCATCTGTCACCGAAGACAGCGCCCAAGCGACGATGTCCACCGACATGGCGCGCATGGCCTCGCCCGACGGCGCCGCCGTGTTTTTCATAACACCCGCAGATGGCAGCATCGTCGCCAATCCGGTCGTCATCGAGTTCGGCATCAGCGGCATGGCCGTGGTAAAGGCCGGCGAACAGCAGCAGGACTCGGGACATCATCACCTGATCATCGACGCAGGCCTGCCGAATCTCGGCGCGCCGATTCCCGCAGATGACCACTACGTTCACTTCGGAGACGCCAGCACATCGACTGAATTGACGCTCGAGCCCGGCGAGCATACGCTGCAACTCTTGCTCGGCGATCACCTGCACGTACCTCACGAGCCAGCGGTCACCTCCGACACGATTACGATCACCGTCGAATAAGTGGTTGAGCGGCAGGGCCCGGACCACTAGAATTCCCGGGCTAAGCGAATTACAGAAAATGAGCCAGTCGAACAAAAAATTAATCGGGATCTCAGGCCTTGCCGCCTACGTGCCACCGTACCGCGTGTGGCTCGAGGACTGGTGCGACTGGACCGACAGTCACTGGCCGAAAATCCGAGAAATCGTCGGCCGCAGTTTTCGCGTGCGCGGGCCGAACCACAGCGTTTATACGATGGCGGCCACGGCCGTCATGCGCCTGATCGAGCAGTACGACGTCGATCCCACGCGTATCAAGTTCCTTGGCCTCGGCACAGAGTCGAGCACTGACAACTCGGCCGGCGCGATCATCATCAAGGGTATGATCGACACGGCGCTCGAGGCTCGCGGCAAACCACCGATTGCGCGCAGCTGCGAAGTGCCGGAGTTCAAGCACGCCTGCCTCGGTGGCGTCTACGGCATGAAAGGCGCAATCCGTCACCTGGCGCTCGACGGCGTCGGTGGTCAGGCGATCGTCGTCTGCGCCGATATCGCCGAGTACGCACGCGGTTCGAGCGGCGAGCCTACGCAGGGAGCAGGCGCCGTTGCGATGCTACTGGAGGAAGATCCGAAGCTCGCGGTCGTGGACCTCGTCGGTTCCGGTTCGGCATCCGATTATCGCATCATGGACTTTCGCAAGCCGATGCTGCGCTTCTGCGGCCAGGATCGATCCGAATCACATCATGTACAGGACTTCCCGGTCTTCAACGGCAAGTACTCCACGACCTGCTATGTGGACGAAACACTGCATGCGCTCGCAGACATGTACGAAAAGCGACGCCTCGATCCGAGCGAATACCTGCGCTCATTGAAGACCGTCTTCATGCATCGACCCTACAGGCGTATGCCCGAAACAGGATGGGCTATTTCCTACCTGTTTGCGTTGAGCGAAGGTGATACCGCAGATCGCGCCGAGCTCGCGTCATTCTGCTACGAGGTGGGTATCGAACCACAGGCCTTGCACGAGGAAATGCGAGCGAAGCCGCAAGTCGCGTTGCTGGCCGAACCCGAACGCCTGCAATTTGAGGCCTACCCGCTGACGATGGCCGTGTTCAGGGTTTTCCGCGCGTCACGGCACTACCGCCGCGAGATCCTGGACAAACTTGCGCTCGGCAGCGATGCGATGCTCGATCTCGGCAACTTGTACACGGCGGCGTTACCGGCGTGGATGGCAGCCGGATTCGAGCAGGCGCTTGACGAGGACAGGTTGACCGTCGGCGAGGAAGTACTAACGCTCGGTTACGGCAGCGGTGACGCCGCCGAGGTCATTCCCTTCTTTATGGCCGACGGCTGGCGTGAAGCAACAGCCGCCATCGGCTTCGGCGACGTGATGCAACATGCCGTCGACCTGAATTTCGAGCAGTACGAAGCACTGCACGGAGGCCGCCGTGCATCGAATCTCGATTACCTGCCCGTGAACGAATTTGTCATCGACCGTGTCGGCCAGACCGACGACCGTCACTTCAGCGACCTCGGTATCGAGTATTACAAGTACGTAGGCTAGCTGTTGGAGCGCTTGTTGGTCACGACGACCTAATGCCGCGCAGCGCAGGGATGCGCGGGAGCGGCCTCGAAGCGCGATTTATGCCCCGCCGAATTCGCGCTTCAAGAAGCGCTCCAACGTCAGTTTCGGACGTATCTCGACCCGACCCCCGCGTGATCGCG
>DAOWGY010000308.1 GCA_030641695.1 Gammaproteobacteria bacterium | reverse complement strand
TGACGCTCGGCCAATACCTGCGACCGACGCCCAATCACCTTGCCGTCGATCGCTACGTCAGTCCGGAGGAGTTCGATGCCTACCGGGTCGAGGGACTGGAGAGAGGATTTGTCGAAGTTGTCGCGGGCCCGATGGTGCGTTCGAGCTATCGCGCCGAGCAGGTATTGCAGAAGAACAACGTTGGTCTGGCCGTCGGCTGACTCCGGCCCGGCGAGAACTACCCACCAGGTGTCCAGATGATTGAGTTTCTTGCCGAATACGGTTTGTTTCTGCTGAAAGTCGTGACGATTGTCGTCGCGATTATCATCGTTATCTCTACGGCTGCCGCGGCGAGCAAGAAAGCGACGCAGGAAGGGCTCGAGGTCGAGCAGCTCAATGACAAGTACCGCAGGATAGCCGGCGCATTGCGCAGCGCCGTCATGAAGAAAGGCGAGCGCAAGAAGGAAGCCAAGGAAGAGAAGAGGCGGCAGAAAACCGAAGAAAAAGGTGATAGCCGGCCACGAGGCTTCGTGATCGATTTCAAAGGCGATCTCAAGGCCAGTGCAGTGCCGTCGTTGCGTGAAGAAGTCACTGCGGTCCTCGATGTTGCGACATCCGATGATCAGGTCATCGTGCGTCTCGAGAATCACGGCGGCATCGTCCACGAACACGGGCTAGCAGCATCGCAGCTGGCGCGCATCCGTGACCGCTATATCCCGTTGTTAGTCTGCGTCGACAAGGTAGCGGCGAGTGGCGGCTACCTGATGGCTTGCGTCGCCTCGAAAATCTACGCGGCACCTTTCGCGATTCTCGGATCGATTGGCGTAATTGCGCAAATTCCGAATTTCAATCGCCTGCTCGATAGTCACGGTGTGGACTTCGAACAAATCACGGCCGGCAAGTACAAACGCACCGTGACAATGTTTGGCAAGAATACGGACGAGGACCGTGACAAACTCAAGCAGGAGCTCGAAGACGTGCACGTGCTGTTCAAGTCTGCCGTCAGCAAATATCGGGTGGACCTCGATCTCGACAAGGTTGCGACCGGCGAGCACTGGTACGGTACGCAGGCGCTCGAGCTCGGTCTCGCGGACGAGATCAGGACCAGCGACGAGTTGTTGCTCGAGCTCGCCGAAAGTCGCGACCTTTACCATCTGAGTTACAAGATCAAGCAGCCGCTGCAAAAGCGTCTGATGTCGAATGTCGATAGCGCCATCGAGAAACTGGATGCGGCCGGCTGGCGTCGCCGTTTCGAATCGCGGCTGCCGAAGAGTCCTTGGAACTGAGTTCACCTCTAGCGGTCAAAAACCTTATGCAATCGCACCTGCGAGCTATAATAGCGCGGTAGCCCGAGGAGTAACGATGCCCCAGCGATACGTGAAGTATTTGATTTCCATGATTTTTGTGGCTCTGACGACCGTCGCATGTTCGTCGTCGCCGACCGGCCGCTCGCAGGTCATTCTCAAGTCGGATCAGGACCTGGCCGTGGAATCGGCGCGCCAGTTCGCGGAGATGAAAGCGAACATGCCGCTGGAGACCGATCGCGCCAAGATCGACTACATTCATTGCGTGGCACAGGCTGTCGTGATGCAGCTGGAGCCCGAATTTCGTGACCTTGATTGGGAAATGGCCGTCTTCCAGTCTGATTCAGTCAATGCGTTCGCCATGCCGGGCGGCAAGATCGGCGTCATGACCGGTATTCTCAAAGCCGCGCAGAACCAGGACCAGCTGGCCGCCGTCATCGGCCACGAAATCGCGCATGTTACGGCGCGTCATGCGAACGAGCGCGCATCACGCGGTTCGTTCTCCAATGTCGGCGTGCAGGTAGCGGCGGTGCTACTGGGCGGTGGTCACCAGGGGGCAACGTACTCGGCGTACGAAGCGCTGCAGGCCGGCGCGGCCCTCGGCATCATGTTGCCGTTCTCGCGTTCGCAGGAGAGTGAGGCCGACGTCATTGGTCTGGCGTACATGGCCAGGGCGGGCTTCGACCCGCGCGAAAGTGTGCCGTTGTGGCAGAACATGGAGGGGGAAGCGGGCGAAGCACCAGCGGAAATCCTGTCGACTCACCCGTCGAGCGAGACGCGAATCGATCAGCTCGTCGGCGAATTCGGTGCTGCGCTGAAGCTCTACAACGAGGCAAAAGAGGCTGGCCGCACGCCGAACTGCGTGCTTGAGTGACGGCATCGTCCGACTTCAAAGATCACTTCTCCGACCAGTCCGCGCAGTACGCGCGCCACCGGCCACATTATCCTGATGAGCTGTTTCACTTCCTTGAGAAGCTGACTACGCACAGGCGGCTTGCCTGGGACTGCGCCACGGGCAGCGGCCAGGCTGCGATAGCGCTCAGCAAGCACTTCGATGAGGTCATTGCGACGGATGCGAGTGCCGCGCAGATTGACTCAGCTGTCGCGCACACTGGTGTCAGTTACAGGGTGGCCGAGGCGCAAGACTCGGGCCTGAATAATGCCTCGGCTGACCTCATTACCGTCGGCCAGGCGCTGCACTGGTTCGATATCGAGCGCTTTTTTGCCGAAGCCACGCGCGTGCTGGATAGCAGCGGCATTCTTGCCGTCTGGTGCTACGAATTGTGCAAGGTGACAAACACATGCGATGCCGTGGTCGACGAACTGTACACGGACATCGTCCGGGATTTGTGGCCGCCTGAGCGGCGCCTTATCGAGGAGCGGTACGCGGGCATAGTCATGCCGGGCTTCGAGCTCGACGCGCCGACTCTCGACATGAAGGTCTCCTGGAGCGTCGTAGACATGCTGGGCTATCTGCGCACCTGGTCCGCCTGCAATCGATATGAGCGTACGCACGGCCGTGACCCGGTCGCGATGATCGAGGAGCCTTTGCGTGCCGCGTGGGGGACCGACGTG
>DAOWGY010000022.1 GCA_030641695.1 Gammaproteobacteria bacterium | reverse complement strand
TGAGCTGGAACCAGAATCCGGTCCGACGTGACACGAACGGATCCAGCAGAAACTCGATCGCATCATCGAAACGCAGGGTTTGGCCCTGGACGAGCTGGCGTGCGCGGATGCCGTCCGGGTCACTGTCATGGAGCCTGGCCGCAACGTAGAAGTAGTTGTCGTCAAAGAGAAGGAAGAACTCCGACTTCTCTGTTGGTGTGCCATGATCGACCGGTTGGAACTGATGCAGATCATCGATGCGCGTCGCGCCAGCCCATACGGCATCATCGAGGACACCGTCGATGACGGGCGGCTCCGAAGTTCGCTGCAGACACACGGATTTCGTCAGGCTGTCGTCCGCCGAACCGGGTGAAATGCTCGCCGCGCCTGCTACCTGGCAGACACAAGCCAGGTATAGCGGTACCGCGAATCCTATTCGGACTGACAATGCTGACAAGCGGGCCATCTTGATTGCGCCGCCAATGCACTGGCGAGCAGCCCCTGCTATGGATTGACTTGATTCAGATCCGGCAAAGTCCACTCAGTTACCGGGCGCGACTCCAGTATCGGATCGCCGAGTTCCGGGGTTGTCAGCAGGTACAGGCCGGTATCGGTGGCGGTCCAGATCAGCTTGCGATCCCATTCGATGAATACATTGTCGGTATTTCGCGTGTAGCTTCCTGGCTCATCGAGGCTTCCGCCCTGAGGTGGAATGAAATACGACGAAATAAAAGGATACTTCGGGTCGCTGATGTCGTAACACTGCAGGCCGGCGTTGAAGAAGGTATAGCAGGTGAAATCCGGATCGGCTTTGCCCGGCGCTTTGAGGTGCGGCGGATTGTGCGCGCCGAATCGCCCGCGTTTCTGGCAGAAGTGATCGTATGGCGCCTCCTCTGGCGGCTGCGGTATCGGCAACGTCGAGAGCTCGCGCGGATTCGTGGGATCCGATACGTCAATGACATACGTATGATGGTAGGGCTCGTTACAGTCCGGGTTCAGTACTTCGGGTGCGCCAATAACGATACCTTTGCTCAGCTTTGAGACATCCACAGAGTGAAAAGCGATTCCGCCCGGCTTGTACGGCGCTTGGAATCGGCCTACCAGCTTCGGCGCCGTGACATCGCTCCAATCATGAACGAAAACGCCAAAAGAGCCCCACGGACTGAAACTCAGTTTACCGCCGTTCTCCACTTTGTCCGGTACATAGAAGGCGCCGTGCAACCCCGTGAATGACTCCTTGTCACCATTCTCTCTCCACTTCGCGTAGTCCTCCTTTTCGCCCTCGCGCTGGCCCGGTAACCACCAGTTGGTCACTTGCTTCGGCGCCTCGGGATCAAGAACATCGACGACGACTACGCCATGACTGTGTACTCGAACCGGACTCTCCTGGTGAGTAAATGAATCGTCCGGCGCTGCATCAAGGTAGGCATACCTGCCACCATCGTAGTAGTCGCGATGCGTCCCGCCACCGGTCTGCTGTTCTCTCGCGGGATCGCCGAGATCCGTACTGAATTCCGACAATGGCTTGATATTGAAAGGATCGCTGGCATCAAAGAAACGCACGCCCCGCAGGCCCTTGTGATTCTTCACCCTGTCGTAGGCACCCGGATCGTCATACTTGCCGTGCGGGAACTCGACGGTTGCCTTGATCAGTGGCGGCGCCGCGCCGGTCATCAGTATCCACTTGCCAGCGGTGGCGTTATAGGCAAGCTGAATCTGGCGTCCGACAAACGCGTCTTCGTTTACGACGACAGGATTCAGTGGGTCGGTGACGTCAATGACATCACCTTTGGGAATGCCCCCCTGGAACAGAAAGCGGCGCTCACCCAGGGTCATCATCTGCAATTTCCAGCGGCGATTCTCTCCGCCAATGTGCGCCCGCACCGCCATGTTGCGGATGTAGGTAGCCTGATCCAGGTACGGCAGACTGTCTGGCCGCGGATGCGGGTGCGCATTTGCGAACACCGTGCCGGGCAACAGGCCAATCAGCGATGCCAGAATCAGAAAATGAGACAGTTTGTTAGCGTTGTTGGCAGTCATGTCGGCTCCCGTGCCGTTTTTGGGTTGCGTGACGTCAATGGATCGTCCCGGCTCGACGCGACATTCAGTCTAATCGATCGAGAATCAGTAATGCAAACGATTGCACGATGACCCTGGTCTCTCGCTCGATCGCGCGTTCAATCCTGTTTTACGCCGTTTCCCGGGCTTGCCGGATCCGTTCCGGCGTCAAAGGTAGATCACGAAATCGCTTGCCGGTTGCCTGCGCGACAGCATTGGCGGTGGCCGCCGCCGTCGGACCATGTGCGGCTTCGCCAGCACCGAGAGACGGCTGATCCGGCCGGTCAATCAGCGCAACATCGACGACCGGCACCTCCGCAAAATTCAAAATCGGATAGTCAGACCAGTTCGTCGACGTCGCACCGTTGGCTCCCAGGCCCACCTGCTCGCGTACGGTCCAGCTCGATGCCTGGATGATGCCGCCCTCTATCTGGTTGATGACGCCATCCGGATTGACAGCGAGCCCGACGTCTACTGCTGACAGGGCCCGATCCAGTTTGATCTGGCCATTCGTGGCATCGACAACAACACGCATCGCCACGGCACAGTACGCGCCGGAATTCTTGTACCGGGCCATGGCGATACCGATGCCGGCCGGTGGCTCGTCGTTGCTCATACCGGCAGCGCGCATTTGTTCGCGAAGTTTCTCCAGTACATCGATGGCGCGTTGATCATCCAGGTGACGAATTCGAAACTCGATCGGGTCCTCGCCCTGCGCGTAAGCGATTTCATCCATGAAGGATTCGATTGCGAAGACGTTGGTATAAGCCCCAAGTGCACGCAACGCGGAGACGCGCAATGGCATATCCGGAATCAGGTGCTTGGTAATCCGATGATGTGCGAACGCATACAACGGCACCGCATTGCGATCACCGCCACCGCGTGGCTGCGGAATATTGCCGACCGGCGGCACGGGAAAGGGCTTGGCAAGTTGCCGTGCTGCGAAGAACGCACCTGCGTCGCGAGGTCTGGTCGTGTGCGAGCCGCTCCAGAGGTCGTAGGTCCAGTCGACAATTCGGCCGTCTGCATCGATACCGGCATTGATTTCCGTGCTCATCGCCGAGCCATAGGGTTCGCCAAGAAACTCATCTGCACGCGACCACTGGAGTCGAATCGGCTGGCCCGGCATTCGCATTGCGATCAATGCGGCATCACAGGCCGCGTCGTCGGCCCCGTTGTGGCCATAACAGCCCGATGCCTGGGCATGAATGCACTGCACATGTTGCTCGTCCAGGCCGACGGTTTTCGCGATCGCTCCACGCAGTGGATACACGCCCTGCGAATGACTCCACACGGTCAGACGATCACCCTCCTTCAGCGCGATGGCCGCTGAAGGCGAAATCGATGCATGCGCCTGAAATGCGCGCGAGTAACTCCTGCTGACCTTGCGTGGTACGTCCGACGAACCCACGTCACCACGTTGCGCCACGACCTTGACCTCGGCGGGCGCACTGCGGAGCCACTCGTTAAGTGAGGACGCGTCGAACGGCAAAGCAACACGACTCCAGCGACAGAGCATCGCCAATCGCCGTGCCGCGTTGACCGACTGTTCTTCCCGGGTCGCCACGACCGCCAGGAAGGATCCGTCACGCAGAATTTCGACGACGCCGGGCAACGCCCGGATTTCACCAATATCCGCCGGCAACTCCAGCCTGGCCTCACGATCTCCACCGCGCACAACCCTGGCATGCAGCATGCCACCCATGCGGATGTCCTGAATGAATGCTGCCTCGGCGAAAGCCTTGCCCGGAATATCGACACGGGCAGTCGATTTGCCGACGACCTCGTATTGTTCGGGGCTCTTGACCGCCGCCATGCCGCTTGCATGCCTGGACAACGATAATTTTGCTGCCACCGCCCAGTAGTCGAGTTTTGTGGGCTTTCCGCCCAGCGTAAACACGCCATCGCTCACACCGATTGTCTGCGCGCGCACACCTAATTGCTCAGCGGCAAGTTCAATCAGGATGCTGCGCACTTCGGCCGCCGCGAAGCGTACTGCAGCCCCACTGTGTTCAATCGAGCGGCTGCCGGACGTGTACGCCTCATCAGGAGAATGGGCCGTATCCACCGTCATGACCTCGACCCGACCGATATCCACATCGAGTTCATCGGCGGCAATCTGCGCCAGCGCCGTCTGCACGCCTTGTCCCAGCTCACATTTGCCCGGCGACAAGCTCACCACGCCATCAGCACCAATGCGAAGCCAGGTATCCAGGTCGGGATTGGCAGCGAGTGAGCGCGGCAACTCGGACTTAGTGCCCTGTTGCGCCATTGCGGTCATCGGCGCCATGTTGAAATACAGGACGATCGAACCGGCGCCCTTGATGAAAGTCCGGCGAGAAGTCACGAGGTTTCCTCCGTGCCCGGATCGCGGGCCGCTTCACTGATCGCTTTCACAATGCGGCCGTGCGTGCCGCAACGGCAGAGATTTCCTCGCAGCGCGGAGCGAATCTGCTCGTCACTCGGGTTCGGGTTCTTCTCCAGTAATGCTGCCGCCT
>DAOWGY010000063.1 GCA_030641695.1 Gammaproteobacteria bacterium | reverse complement strand
ACGGCAGCCTGTGGGGCGGCGAGGCCCTGCTTGGTAACGCAGGCGACTGGGAGCGAGTTTGCAGCCTGCGGCCCTTCCATCTGGCGGGTGGCGAACGTGCCGGCCGCGAGCCGTGGCGCAGTGCCGCGGCGCTTCATTGGGAGTGTGGCCGGCAATGGCAGGGCTGCCCGGATGAGGACGGCCTCGCCGAGGCCGCGTGGCGCCAGCAACTGAATGCGCCTGTGACAAGCGCTGCCGGGCGCTTGTTCGACGCTGCTGCGGCCCTGATCTGCGGGCTCAATCACACCAGTTTCGAGGCGCAGGGGCCGATGCAACTCGAGGCCCTTGCTCGCTACGCGAGGCAGCCAGTTTACCTGTCACTCGCTCGCGGCAAAGATGGTGTGCTGTGTAGCGACTGGGAGCCACTTCTCGACGTCATTGCAGACCAACGTCGTGACCCTCGCGAACGTGCGGAAATATTTCACGCAAGCCTCGCGCAGATAATCGTGCAGCAGGCCTACCGCATTCGATACGAACACGACATCGACCAGGTCGGACTATGCGGCGGCGTTTTTCAGAATCGCGTTCTGACCGAGCAGGCCATCGAGTCGCTGGAGCGGCGCGGCTTTCGCGTCTGCCTGCCAGAAATTCTCCCCTGCAACGATGCGGCGCTTTGCTACGGGCAAGCCGCCCACATCGCCGCACGATCAGCCGGAGTGTAGAAAATGGACGACGAACGCATTTTACTGGCACACGGCAATGGCGGCCGTTTCATGCGCGAGCTCATCGAGGAAGTCTTCGCACATCATCTCGCTGAGGACGGGCTCGATGTCCAGGCCGACGCAGTGCCGATCGCGCTGAACGGTGGCGAGGTCATGATCACAACCGATGGATTCACCGTGCAACCGCTGGAGTTTCCAGGCGGTGATATCGGCTCTCTCGCCGTACATGGCACGACCAATGACCTCGCGGTGGCCGGCGCCAAACCCCTCTACCTGACACTCAACGCCTTTATCGAGGAAGGTTTCGAAATCGCTCGCCTCGACCGCATCGTCGCGAGCCTCGCACGGGCCGCTCGCGAGTCCGGAGTTCGTATCACCGCCGGCGACACTAAGGTCCTGCGACGGGGCGAAGGTGGCGGGCTTTATCTCGCGACGACAGGCGTCGGCGTGCGATTACCGGGCGTCATTCCGTCGCTCGATCGCATCGAGGACGGCGACATCATCCTTGTCAGCGGCACGGTTGGCGACCATGGTACCGCCGTGATGCTCGCGCGTGAGGAATTCGGATTGCGGGGTGACCTGGTCTCCGACGCGGGGCCGGTCATGGCGCTGACGGAATCGCTGCTTGGCTTCGACGGACTGCGCTTCATGCGCGACCCGACTCGCGGCGGCATTGCGTCCATCGCGCACGAGATTCATCGGGCAACCGGACACGGCGTGCGCTTCGAACCGACGATACCGGTCCACGATCCGGTGCAATCGGTGTGCGACATGCTCGGCTATGATCCTTATTACCTGGCCTGCGAAGGCCGCGTGGTTGCCGTCATCGCACCGGACCAGGCCGACGACGCCCTCGCGACCTGGCGAAAGCTGCCCGAGGGCCGCGGCGCCGCGCGCATCGGTCGAATTTCGGCCGCCGATTCTCGCGTCATTCTCGAAACATCGCTGGGCGGGGAACGCTTCCTCGAAGAACTGGAGGACGATCCGCTACCGCGTATCTGCTAGGTAGTCTCAGTTTGCGATTCGATGCCGTCGAGCTCGAGGCGCTGCAGGATCAACTCGTCACCACTCGTAACCTCAGTACGATAGTTACCGCACTCGCCGCAGATTAGACGATTGACGCTCGCGGGTGACTCCGCGCCGCACTCGTTGCAAGTGACTCGTATTGCGGTGATCGTGATGACCAGTTCTGCGTCGGCAGCGATCGTGCCTGCAGCCGCCATCGGGTACGCATTGCGGAGCAAGTCCGGTTCCACTCCGGACAGTGGTCCGATGCTGAGCTCGATTCTCGTAACAGACCGCGCGCCGTTTTCCTCAGCGACGCGCTGAATCTGTTCGATGAGCGACAGACAGACTGACAGTTCGTGCATCGGTAAGTCCTCGTGCAATCAATCTATCATGCGCGGGCGTCAGAACGTCAGGCTGAAGGTCGCGCCGCCGGTATCGTTGTTACTTAAACGTATGAAGCCGCCGTGCGCGATCATCACCTGACGCGCCAGGGCCAGGCCGACTCCCGAACCGCCCTCCCGGGTCGTGAAGAACGGCACGAATATTTTGTTGGCAATGTCCTCAGGAACGCCAGGGCCATTGTCGGTTACCTCGATCAGGATATTGCCACGACGATTGAGCTGACCCCGCACCTCGACAACGCGTGTATCGAGTTCGCTGGTCGCCTGTACGGCGTTACGCAACAGATTAATGAGCACGGGTTCCAGCAGATCGCGGTCTGCGTAAACATCAAGCCCGGACGGTTTTACATTGAATGTGATAGCTGCGCTGGCATCGGGCCACTCGGCTGCAGCCAGACTATTGACCGTCTCGAACAGGTCCGCGATCGATAGCCGCTTTTTCTCCGGCGGAGCGAGTCGCGAAATCTGCCGGTAGCTATCGATGAACTGCATCAGACTGTCGGAACGCCTCACAACGGTTGCGACCGCGCTTTGCACGTCTTCGAGATCCTCGGCAATCGGCGCATCGGGCCCAGTTTCCCTCACTACATCATCGATGAGGTCCGAGGCCGTGCGTGCCAGTGATGTCACCGGCGTAATCGAGTTCATGATTTCGTGTGTCAGTACGCGCACGAGATCCTGCCATGCCTCTGCCTGCGTTGCGTCAAGCTCCGACTGAATATCCGGCAACGAAATCAGGCGCTCACGTTCGTTGTCGATGACGATT
>DAOWGY010000350.1 GCA_030641695.1 Gammaproteobacteria bacterium | reverse complement strand
GAGAGCTCCATCGGGCAACGCACGCCCTTCGGCACATAGACGAAAGAGCCGTCGCTGAAGACGGCTGAGTTGAGCGCCGCGTAGAAATTATCGCGTTGCGGCACGACGCTGCCGAGATACTTTCGCACGAGGTCGGGATGGTTTTTGACGGCCTCGGAGAACGAGCAGAAGATTACGCCTGCATCCAACAGCTTGTCCTTGAACGTCGTTGCCACCGAGACGCTGTCGAACACTGCGTCGACCGCAACACCAGCCAGCCTTGCACGTTCGTGGAGCGGTATGCCCAACTTTTCGTAGGTTTCCAGAAGTTTCGGATCGACCTCGTCGAGGCTCTGCGGCCGGTCCTTGTCAGACTTTGGTGCGGCAAAATAGGAGATGCTGTTGAAGTCAATCGGCGCATAGTGCACATGCGCCCACGTGGGCTCGGTCATTTCCAGCCATTGCCGGTAGGCGCGTAGCCGCCATTCGAGCATGAACTCGGGTTCTTCCTTACGCGCCGAAATGGCACGAACGACGCTTTCGTCGAGGCCGGGCGGCAGGCTCTCGGTCTCGATGTCGGTGACGAAACCGTGCTCGTAGCGACGGTTAACAAGGCTCTCGATGTTGTCAGGATCCGTGGACATGATGTCAGTTCTTGGTTTCGACGCTGATTGGCAGGCCGACGAAGTGGAATCTCGGCACCGGGCTGCTGCTTCTCAGCAGATCGACAAGACTCACGTCCTGCAGCGCGTTGCGAATTGCAATATTGATACGTTGCCATGCGTTGCCGACACTGCAGGCTTCTTCGATGTCGCAATGGCTGTCTGAGGCGCTGCACTCTGTAATCGAGACCGGACCATCGAGTGCATCGATGATGTCGGCCGCACTGATGTCGCCGGGCTTCCGGGCCAACTTATAACCGCCGCTGGCGCCCCGGGTCGAGCGTACGAGGCCGCTCCGCGCCAGGGATTTGAGCAGCTTGCTGGCCGTCGGCAACGCGATTCCGGTACGTGCTGCGATATCTGCCGCACTGCAAACATCATTCGGATTGCGAGCGAGGTGAGCCAGCAACACCGTGCCGTAGTCGGTGAGTTTGCTGATTCTGAGCATCCGGACGCCTCGTAAGAGTACAAAGAGGACTATTTTAGTCCTATTTGATTCGGGAGACTACCTTTTTTGTTATGCTACGGCGGCTTTCCTGACAGCGGCGATAACGGCTGCTGCCCAAAAATAACAAATAACAAAGACCATGGATGCTGTGTCGGACAACCTGATTGAAATTAACGACCTCACGTACTCGTTCGGCGCGCGGACGATTTTCAAGGCACTGAACCTGACGATCAAGCGCGGCCAGGTCACCGCTATCATGGGGCCGAGCGGCACTGGTAAAACCACGCTGCTGCGCCTGGTGACGAGACAGTTGGTGCCGGACCATGGCGTCATACTCGTGAACGGCGTCGATATCGCAACCCAGAGCCAGAACGAGTTGTACCGCATGCGTCAGCGTTTTGGCATGCTGTTCCAGAACGGTGCACTGCTGACGGATCTGACGGTTTTCGAAAACGTTGCGTTTCCCTTGCGCGAGCACACGCGCTTGACGAACCGGCTGATTCGCCACGTCGTGCTGACCAAGTTGCACGCCGTTGGCCTGCGCGGCGCTGCCGATATGACGCCGATGCAGCTGTCCGGCGGCATGGCGCGGCGGGTCGCCCTGGCGCGTGCAATGGTGATGGACCCCGACATCCTGATTTACGACGAGCCGTTTGTCGGCCTCGACCCGATTTCGATGGGCGTCATTGTGCGACTCGTGCGCCGCATGAACGACGCGCTGGGCATCTCGAGCATCATCGTCAGTCATGACGTCCAGGAAATCTCGACGGTTGCGGACTGCAGCTACCTGATTTCCGACGGCAAGGTGGCCGCATCAGGCAGCCCGGACGAACTCAATCGCGCCAGTTCGGAACTCGTGCGGCAATTCATGCACGGCATGGCGGACGGGCCGGTCGCGTTTCACTTCGATGCGCCGGACTACGAAGAACAATTGCTCGGCAGGGATGCGGAGTAGCCCGGATGTTCCGCGATATCTACATCACATTATTCGGCTTCGTACGTACTTTCGGTGCGTTGCAGCTGTTCTTTCTGCAGTTGCTGGTCCATTCGCCAGGCATTTTTATCAGGCGCTTCGGCCTGGTGATCGGCCAGGTGTACAACGCGGGCGCGTTGTCGCTGGTCATCATCATGGTTTGCGGCTTTTTCGTCGGTGGTGTCCTGGGTTTACAGGGTTTCTCGAATCTGGCGAAGTTCAATGCCGAGGACTCGGTTGGCGCCGTCGCGGCGCTGGCCCTGGTCAAGGAACTCGGGCCGGTCATCACCGCGTTGTTGTTCGCGGGCCGGGCTGGCACGGCCCTGGCCTCGGAGATCGGGCTGATGAAAGCCACTGATCAGCTGTCGGCGATGGAAATGATGGCCGTCGATCCGATACGTCGCATCGTGGTGCCCAGATTTCTGGGTGGCGTTATCTCGATGCCGCTGCTGGCCGCCGTATTCAGCATGGTGGGGTTGCTCGGTGCGCACGTCGTCTGCGTGATGCTTCTCGGCGTCGATGTCGGCTCGTTCTGGCAGCAAATGGCTCAGGCAGTAGAAGTTGCCGATATCCATGAGGGCATCGTCAAAAGCATAGTCTTCGGAATTGCAGCGAGTCTGCTGGCAGTATGGGAGGGCTATAATGCGATTCCGACGGCCGAAGGGGTAGGACGCGCAACAACCAGAACCGTAGTTATTTCAGCGATCGTGGTGCTGATTTTCGATTTCATGATTACCGCGGTCGCACTATAGGGTGACATTATGCAACAAACACGCACAGTAGAATTGGGAACCGGACTCTTCGCTCTATTGGGCATGGGCGCGTTGTTTTTCCTGACAACGCAGACGACCGGAGGCAAGGATTTTTCTGCGGCCGAGACCTTCCAGGTCACGGCACGCTTCGAAAATGTCGGCAGTCTGCGGGCGCGCGCGCCAGTAGCGATGTCTGGAGTAACCATTGGCAGGGTGACGGGCATCGAGTTTGACCCGTATTCGCTGAACGCTATCGTGACCTTCGATATCGACAGTCGTTACGACCAGCTTCCCGATGACTCCGATGCGAGTATTCTGACTGCCGGATTGCTGGGCAGCCAGTATATCGGGCTGCAGGGGGGCGGCTCGGATACCTATCTGGAAGAGGGCAGCGAGGTACTGTTGACGCAGTCCGCGATCGTGCTCGAAAACCTGATCGGCAAGTTTCTGGTAAAAGGCGACCCCGGTGATAAGTCGGAGTAGCACCGGGCGGTCGTGTGTGGCAGCGCTGGTTGCCGCCATACTCATTGCCGCACCGACTTTTGCAGACCCGGGTCCTCCGGACGACATTATCCGCTCCGCCGTCGCCGAGCTGAATGAACAACTGGAGGGTCACAAGGACGAACTGGAACAAGACAAGGAGGCTCTGTACGCACTGATCGATGATATCCTGCTGCCGAGATTCGACCGCAAACTGGCGGCGCAGCTGGTGCTGGCCAAGCACTGGCGTACGGCAGACGAGGAACAGCGCGAGCGTTTCATCGATGCGTTCTACAATTCGCTGCTGCAGAAATACGCGGACGGTCTTCTCGCATTCGATGCAAGCCGCATCGAGGTCATTGCCTTTCGTGGCGATACGTCGGCCAAGAGGACGCTGGTGAAAACAGTTGTGACCCTGGACGACGGCACCAAGGTGCCGGTGCACTATGACCTCGTGAATCGGGGTGATCGATGGTTGATGTTCAACGTCAAGGTTGAGGGCATCTCATACATCAGCAACTACCGTACGGAGCTCGACGCCGAGATTCGCTCGACGAGTCTCACCCGTGTCATCGAGCGCCTTGAGACCGAAAACGGAGTTGAGAAGCATGAGTGACTACGAGCTTAAAGACCTGGGCGATGGTCGATTTTCGCTGTCAGGCGAAATGACCTTTGAAACCGCGGAACGAATTCTTCTTAGCAGCGAAGAGCCATTCGAACAACATACACGCATCGAAGTTGATCTGGCCGGCGTCGACAAATCGGATTCGGCCGGCCTGGCGTTACTGCTCGAGTGGATTACCTGGTCGAATCACACGGTGCGCGAGATTCGATTCGTGTCAATGCCCGAGCGGGTTCTTGCGATCGCGAAAACGACGGAGATCGACCACCTTCTCAAGCGCGGCGAACGCTGGGCCGGGTTCATCGAGTCGCCCGACACCTGACGTCGAGTTCATTCCTCGTCGAAAAACTCTTCGAATAACTCGTCTTCCTCCTCGGTACTGGGCGGGTCGCCGTCGTAGACCTGGAAGCGCCGATTCTGAAGGTAGGATTCGCGAATCGTCAGGTAGGTGTCCGTCGAATCCTCGAGCAAGATTTCGGCCGTCAACAGCCGCGCCCTCATATCGATGGCGCGCAATATGTAGATCTTGTCTCTGACCGACGAGTTGTCGTAATGCGCCAGTGGATCGCTCAGTAAGTCGATGGGTTTGGTCACTGCATCGAGAAGCGTATTGGGGCCGAGGACAGGAATGAAAACATAAGGCCCTTCGGGCACACCCCAGACGGCGAGCGTCTGGCTGAAGGTCTCATCGTGTATGTCCATGCCCTGTGCGGTCGCCACGTCAATGAGTCCACCGATGCCAAAGGTACTGTTGATGATGAATCGACCGATATCGTTGAAGCCCCGCCCGGGCTTCCCTTGCAGGAAATTATTGACCGCCGAGCGCGGCGTAAGCAGATTCTGGGAGAAGTTTGTGACGCCACGGCGCGCGAATGATGGCAAGACGGCCCTGTAACCTCGCGCGATCGGCTTCAGCGTGAAACGATCGATAGTATCGGCGAAGTGGTACATGCCGCGATTCAACGGCTCCCAGGGATCGTACTTCGCACGCACGGGTTCTTCGGCCGGTGCTTCGGGCGTTTCTCCTGTGCTTGCGCAGCCGCAGACGCACAGCAGCAAAGGCAAAAGCAGTCGTGCATCACCGAATTGCTTGCCATTCGTCATCGTTTCTCGCCGATACGGCAGGGTCTCAGCTTACGTTGCGGGCAGAGGCGCCGGTAGGCTGGCTGCGCTGCATCTGTCTGAGTTGATCTTCACTCATGAATTCGCGGATGAAATCGATACGTGCTTCGAACCGAATGCGTTGAATCTCCTGTAACTCAGGCAGCGCCAGAGCGCGCTGTAGAAAGTTGATTCCACCAACGAGATTACCGGTCATCAGGTGATATTCGGACAGGTAATAAAGAGCCTCCGCCGTATCGCCGGCCTCGCTGGCCGCCCGGGCGATAAGGCGCACCTGTTCCGGCGTGGGTGGGACATTGTTCATCAGGTCCAACAGGAGCAGGTGAGCCTTGCTGGCCTCACCGAGCTGTAGCAGCCATTCGCCGTAATGAATGATCAGCGGCACGTTGCGCGGGAACAGCTGCACCGCGCGCTCGAAGGTAGCGACACCGCGATCGTTTTGTTCCAGCGCCAGCTGCGTCTGGCCGGCGCCGATATGGTAGGCGATGACTTTCTGGTTTTTCTCCAGCAGTTCCTCGAATATCCGGTTTGCATCGCGGTGGCGTCCGGCCCTTTGGTATGCGACTGCGCGACCGTATTTCTCGATGTCAGTCTGATTTTCATAGTCCCGCGACTCGAAGTAGGCGACGGCAGCTTTCGTAGTATCGTGGCTGTCAACCAGAATTCGGGCACGCGCGATACCGTAATTCGTCGTGTTGTTGGTCGGTACGCGCGGGTGTTCCCTGGCGCGGGCGCGTGCTTCGGCAATGCGCGAGGTCGTGACAGGGTGCGTGCGTAGAAACTCCGGCGCCCGCATGCCGATGTCGGCCGGGGACTGCCGGGACATCACCTCGAAGAAGGAGGCCATGCCGTGAGGATCGAATCCGGCGTCTGCCATTGCGCGGATACCGATACGATCCGCTTCGTATTCGTTGCTGCGAGTGAAATTGATTTGCTGCTGGGCCGCCGCACCCTGGGCGACCGCGATGCCCGCCTGTGCAGCATCACTGTCGCCAGTCGCTACGCCGGCGAGGATCGCGCCGAGCATCATCGCGGTGGTCAGAATACTCTGACGCTGACTGGCGTGAACGGCGCGCGCGAGGTGGCGTTGTGTTACATGCGCAACCTCATGTGCGAGGACACCGGCGAGTTCATTTTCGTTTCGGGTTGCATCGATTAATCCGGTATGCACGCCGATATAGCCACCCGGTAGCGCAAATGCATTGATGTTGGAGTCATCAATAACGAAAAAACTGAATTGCTGACTGCCATCGTTGGTTTGAGACGCGATACGACTGCCGATCTCATTGATGTACTCGTTGACCTGCGGGTCTTCCACAACCAGGCCGCTGCGGCGAATTTGCGCCATGATTGCGCGGCCGATCTGCGCTTCGTCCGACTTCGACAACACGGCATCAGCCGGACTTCCCAGGTCAGGGAGTTTGATGTCGTCGGCGCCAGCGCCGCTCGTTATCACCAGCATTGCGACAAGGAGGGTTAGCGCTGCCTTTTTCGAAATCGATCCAATCACGTCGTGCCCGGTTCCAATGTCCTTACCTGTCCGACTGAGAGCGCCGGAATCCGTTCCCAATGATACCTGCTGCGGCCGTATGCATAGACGGCTATTATACGCTGTCCTGGACTCTCACGGGTTCTAAGTGTCTGAAATCAGAGAACTTACGCCTTCAGTTCTTTAACGGCATCCAGAACCTCTGCGGCATGTCCCTTGACCTTGACCTTGCGCCATTCACGACGCAGTTTGCCGTCGACATCAATCAGGAAGGTGCTGCGCTCGATGCCAATGAACTTGCGTCCGTACATGTTCTTTTCGCGAACGACATCGAATTTCCTGCAGAGTTTCTCATCCGGATCGGACAACAGATCGAAGGGGAATTTCTGCTTAGCCCTGAACTTGTCGTGCGACGCGATACTGTCCTTTGAGATGCCCAGAATGACCGTTTTCTGTCGTTTGAAACGCGCATGCAGGTCTCGAAAATCCTGTCCCTCAAGTGTGCAGCCCGGCGTACTGTCTTTCGGATAGAAGTAAACGACGACATTCTGCCCGCGCAGATCCCGCAAGCGTATTGGCTTGCCTCCGGTTGACTCGGCCGCGAAATCGGCAACGACTCGATTCATCACAGGTCCGCTCAATGGTGTCTCCCTGTTGTGGTGCCCTAGTTCTTGACGGGCTCGAGAATGGCGTCGAGATTCAGCCTGTCGCTCAACTCGAGAAATTCTTCTCGCAGTTGGGCGATGTGAATGGACGATGGCACATTGACAGCCATTTGCACGGCAAACATCGCTGCGCCGGTGTGTGCCGCCGCATAGCTGCGCGTCGCCACGTCGGCAATTTCGATATTGTGAGCCGCGAAGAAACTGGCGAGATTGAAGACAATGCCCTCGTGATCAAGGCTCACGACATCGACCGCGTAGGGCATACGATCTTCCTTGACCTGCCGCTCGCCGGTCTTGCGAATGGTGAAGGTCAAATCGTCGTCACCGAGCTTCTGCAGGCCTTTTTCAAGTCGATTCAGCGTGTGCCAGTTGCCTGAAACCAGCATCAGCATGGCGAATTCCGACCCCAGGGTGGTCATGCGGCTTTCTTCGATGTTGCCACCACAGTTGAGGATGACCTCGGTGATGTCCTGGACGACG
>DAOWGY010000311.1 GCA_030641695.1 Gammaproteobacteria bacterium | reverse complement strand
GCCTTTGCACGAGTTCTTGCCAACGGAACAGCAACTGCATGACGAAATCGAAACGCTAAGCCTGTACCGCGACGTAGTCAGAGGCCGCGAAGCCGCGTTGTCGACAATGGATTCACCAACGCCCCTGCCAGAACCTTTCAGCGACCTGAGCGAAGAGGTCGTGATCGATGCGCTTATCAAGAAGGAGCGCATGCTGAAGAAAGTGCGGGAATTGCAGGAAACAAACCCGATGCTGGGTCATCGCGGGGTGCGGCTAGGCATCACCTATCCCGAAATTTACGCGATGCAGATCGAAGCGATACTGGAAGCGGCTGCCGAGTGCACCCGAAACGGCATCGACGTGCAACCCGAGATCATGGTGCCGCAAGTCATCACGTCACAAGAACTTGCGCACGTCAAACGCACAATCGAGGAAAGAGTCGATCAGCTCAAGCAGGAATTTGGGGAGAGTGTGGAATTCAAATTCGGAACGATGATCGAGACGGTTCGCGCGTGCACACGTGCAAGAAAACTGGCAGCAAGCGCCGAGTTCTTCTCTTTCGGCACCAACGATCTCACCCAGGCTGTCTTTTCTTTCTCACGTGAAGACGCGGAAAACAAATTCCTGCCGATGTACAACGACTCGAACATTTTGCAGGACAATCCATTTGAAGTGCTCGACATACAGGGCGTCGGCCAACTGATCGATATGGCGGTGTACCGGGGCAGACAGGTACGCAACGACCTGAAAATAGGAATCTGTGGTGAGCAGGGCGGACACCCCGATTCAATTCGCTTCTGCCATCATGTTGGCCTGAACTACGTGTCCTGCTCAGGTCCGCGTGTTCCGGTTGCGAGACTGGCGGCCGCAAATGCCAAATTGCGAGAGAGGGAGTTCGTCGCATTCGAGAAATTGCGTCGAGGTTATGATTTCGACGAACTCAGTTGATGCCGTCCATGATTTGCCATTGCACCATCGTGTAGAGATTGCTAACGCCCACACCGTTTTCGTAATTGTGGGCTGTGAAAGCGACGACGAGTTCGAGCCCGGGAACGACAAAAATATACTGTCCACCGTAACCGCTTGTAACCCAGGTCTCGAGGATTTGGGTCCCGAATGGCAGACTGTCGAGCCACCACTGAAAACCGTATCCGTGGCTGAAGGTTGCGATCCCTGAAAGATCGACACGACGTACCACCGAGTCTGCGATCCAGTCTGCACTGATCAATTGCTGGCCTTGCCACGTGCCGCCGTCGAGGTAGAGTTGACCGAATTTGGCAAGGTCCCGGGTCTTCAGGAACAAACCGCTGCCGCCGTTCGGCAGGCCTTGCGGCGTCGTTCCCCAGACCGCGTCGGTGATCTGCATCGGGTAGAAAAGATAGCTGTCCGCATATTCGGCCATCGGTATTCCGGTCGCATTCTGCAACGCCTTACCGATCGCGATCGTCGCGGCCGTGTTGTAGGCGAATCGTGAGCCCGGGTCATACCTCATGCGCCGGTCGAGCAAGGCCTTCGGCCAGTCGGTGTTGTTGGTCTCGAGAAAGACGAGATCGTTGTTCGGATTGGTGTAAGGCAGCGACCATTCGTCCCATTCAATCCCCAGGCGCATGGTGAGCGCGTCCTCGAGCGCTATATCGGCCTTTCTCGGGTCCCAGTTGTCGTAGCTGGTGTAGGAAAACAGGTCGAGGAATCTCACCTGCGTGGATGCGATGTGCCCCTGGTCAATGGCGATACCGATCAGTGCGGATGTAAAACTCTTGGACGTCGAGTGAAGGATGTGCCGTTCTCTGTCTCGATTGCCGACCCAATCGTCGAATCGATCGATTTCTCTATTGCGGTCGTACCAGTAATGAACGAGTTTGTTGTTCCTTATGATCGCAACCGAGTCGATGCCGGGGTAGGTGCCGTCGAGAATGTCGTTCATCATGTCGACGATTCTCTGCGTCTCGAGTCCTTCGTCTGCGAGATTGGCCACCTGCCAGCCGTCGCCGACATCGGTGGGAACCGTATACGTGAACGAGGCTGGTGGCGGTGGTGGCGGAGGCGAACCCGACGATCCGCCCCCACACGCCGAAAGCGCCAGCGCGACAATCGCTAGAAAGGCAGATTTGGACATAAGCCTGACCATAGGATCCTCCCATCCCGTCATCGCTTAGAGCTGTCGCCCGCTCCGGAGTTCAGCCTGACCGTTCGAAATGGCTAGTCAGTGTCATGCAGATATTTCTCCAACCATTCGTGCACTTGCTGCCAATAGTAACGTGCTTCCTCACCTTTCATGATCCAGTGATTGGCGTCATGGAAGACCAACAGCCGCCCCGGCACCTGCATGCGTTGCACGTACGACCAGGCGGCGATCGTCTGGTTGACGGGCACGCGGTAGTCCTTTTCGCCGATCGTAAGCAGGATCGGTGTCGCGAAGTTGCCGGCGTGATTTGCCGGGCTTTCCTCGCGCCAGACAGTATTGGCTTCCTCCCAGGCGGGACCGCCGTTCATGATCTCGCGGTGGAAGATCGTATCGCTTGAGGAGTACTGCCCCTCAAGGTCGACCAGGCCCGCATGACCGACCAGCGCCTTGAAGCGCGTCGTCGTCGCCTGTAGCCAGTTAACCAGGTGGCCGCCGTAACTGGCGCCGGCCGCCGCCTGGCGATCGGCATCGATGAACGGGTACCGCGATATGGCTTCATCGGCGGCTTGCACGAGGTCGTCCCCCGGCTGCTTGAGCGGTGTGCCCTGGATCGCCCTCGAAAACTCGACGCCGTAGCCGACCGACCCTGTGTAATCCGTCTGCAGGACAACGCAGCCGGCGGAAGCGAGCAGGTGCGGGCTCCAGCGCACATGATCCGCATCCAGCGAGCTCGAAAACGGTCCACCATGAATCAGTAACACGAGCGGGTATTTCTTCGACTCATCGAACCCGGGCGGTAGCGCCAGCCAGCTGTGCACCCGGCGGCCGTTCGAATTCTCGAACCAGAACTCGCGAAATGCCGGGCGGTCGAGTTGACCCGCCCGCTCGGAGTTGAACCGGCTCAATGGCGTGTGCTTGCCTGATGAGGCATTGACGCGAACGACCTCGGCCGGCACGGCGGAGCTCTTCCAGCGTGCTACGAGGGTCCGACCTGCGACCTGCACGCCGGCATAGGCGCCTCGGCTATCCGCATCGAGGGCCTTGACCGTTCCGCCACGGGAAGAGACCGAGAAAACTCGCGAACGGCCTGCATCATGCGCCGTGAGATAGACGGTCTTGCCGTTGGCGCTCAGGTCCATGCCTGTGACCGAGCGGTCGAACGAGTTGGTGATGATCCGGGGCTCACCAGGGACGTCGCTGCCGGCCCAGTCAAAGCGTGCGATTCCGGTCACGTTGTAGACATGCTCGTTGACCGGCTCCGACTGGCAATAGAGCGCCTTGCCATCGTCGGAGAACATGGCTTTCTGGCAACTCCAGTCTTCGCCCTTGGTGAGTGATTCGATATCACCGCCCAGCGTGGACACCTTATATAAGTGAACGTTGGTGGCCGTATGTGCCGCCGAATCCAGATTCGTCGTCGCACTGATGACGATCGCCGAGCCATCCGGCGTCCATACAGGCGCCAGCGAATCGCCCGACAGTGACTCGACGCCGCCAAAGCCTGCATGGTCGACCAGGTCGCTGCCGAAGAGCAGGTTGGTCGCCGTCGCGCCGGCCTCGGCGTCCTGCACGAACAAGTGCGTCTGCAGATCGTCTCGCCAGCGATCCCACTGGCGGATTGGGAATATCTCGTAGGCCGAGACATTGGTTTTGCGTTCCTCACGTGCTTTTTTCTCGGCGGCATTCGCCTCGTCATCCGCAGCGCCCGGATAGACTCGGCTCTCGAATGCGATACGGGTGCCGTCGGGACTCCACTTCGGCGTACTCGCGCCGGTTGCGAAGTTCGTGATACGCACTGCCTCGCCCGGGCCATCCATGTTCAGGACGTAGACCTGGTTTTGCTCGTCGCTGCCTCGCTTGGTGCTAAAGGCGATCTTGCGGCCGTCGGGGCTCCAGTCCACTCCGCCCTCGGCTTCTATTGTCGCCGTCAGACGGCGCGGTTCGGTGTCGCCTGCGACGTTGATCAGCCACAGATCGCTTGCCGTGCCGTCCTCTTCATAGGAAGGCGCGTTGACGGCAACCACTGCGTAGCGACCGTCGGGACTGACG
>DAOWGY010000326.1 GCA_030641695.1 Gammaproteobacteria bacterium | reverse complement strand
TGGCCCAGTTCATGACGGCGTCGACGCTGGTCACGACGAAGCCCTTCTTTTGCAGGCTGTCGCCCGCAGATGCTGCGTCAGCCTCGTTCGCGACCGGCGGAGCGTCCTGTGCTAATCCCACTCGAGCGCTCCCTTCTTCCATTCGTAAATGAAACCCACCACGAGGATGGTCAGGAAAATTCCCATGGCGACAATGCCGAATTTGCCGACCGCATCGAGGGACACGGCCCAGGGAAACAGGAAGGCGATCTCGAGATCGAAAATGATGAACAGGATTGCGACGAGGTAGTAGCGAACGTCGAACTTCATCCGCGAATCGTCGAACGCTTCGAATCCGCATTCGTAGGGCGACAGCTTCTCATCGTCCTTGCGTCCACGACCGATCAACAAACCGAGCACCAACAGCACGACACCCATACCGGCCGCGATGCCGAGAAAAATCAGGACAGGAATATATTCTTGTAACATTTCTTACCGTGGATATGGTGCGATCCGGCTGACCGCAACAGCGCGCCATTGTATCAGCGTGGCACGACTTGAACACACCCTTTCGACTTTCCCAGCGCGGCGTGATCCGCTCAGGATTGGTGCTCTGGGCGAGACTCGAACTCGCACGGCTTACGCCACTGCCCCCTCAAGACAGCGTGTCTACCAATTCCACCACCAGAGCATCTATTGTGCGTCGGGAGTCACTCCGCCTGATCGTTTTCCTCGACCCGCTGCTCCTCTGCAGAGGGCTCCGGTCCGGGCGATGCCTCATCAAGCGACGGTAAGTCACCGAGGCTGCCGTCGCCGGGCCGCAGAGGCGGCAGGTCGGGCATTGGCAGTTCCTCTTCGTCGACGGGTACCGCCTCCGCTTCCTGCTCGACGGCGGAAGCGGTATCCAGCAAGCTCGCCGGACCTGTAGTACGTTGGCTGCTGAGGTATGCAAGCGTCAGACTGCTTATGAAAAACGCCGCGGCCAGGATCCCGGTCGCTCTCGAGAAGAAGCTCGACGAGCCGCGTGCGCCAAAGACAGTTCCTGACGCGCCCGCACCGAATCCGGCACCCGCATCCGCACCCTTGCCGCGCTGCAGCAGCACGAGCACAATGATCAGGATCGCGATGAGTGTGTGCCCCATCAGCACAAGCTGTTGCATTCTATCCATCAGTTCCTCAACTTTGCGTTGCAGCTCTTGCAATCGCCAAAAAATCCGCCGCCTTCAGCGAGGCGCCGCCAATCAGGCCGCCATCGATATCCGGCATGCCGAAAAGGCCAGCGGCATTGTCCCCTTTCACGCTGCCGCCGTACAGTATTTGCACGCCCTCGGCGACAGCAGAATCGTGCTCCGCAAGGACGCCACGTATGTGCCGGTGCACGTCCTGTGCCTGCTCCGGAGTCGCGGTCATACCGGTGCCGATTGCCCAAACGGGCTCATACGCAACGACGGCTGACCCGAAGGCTGCGATCCCGTTCAGATCGAGCGCCACATTGAGCTGCTCGTTAATAACGCTTTCTGTACTCCCGGACTCACGCTCCTGCAACGTCTCACCAACGCACAGTATCGGTGTCAGGCCGGCAGCCAGCGCCGCCGCGAACTTCGCCGCAACCTGGGAGCTGGATTCGCCATACTGGCTGCGCCGCTCCGAATGTCCCACGATAGCGAATGCACAGCCGATATCACGGAGCATCGCCCCTGCGACTTCGCCGGTATAGGCACCGCTTTCATGCTCGGCTACATTCTGTGCGCCAAGCTGTACCCGGGACCCATGCAACTGGCTCGCGACGGAGGCTAGGTACGGGTACGGTGGACATACCAGCAGACCAACGTGTTCTGCGTCAGGCGCCCCTGCGAGAATACCGGCGATGAGCTCGGCATTGCTCACTGCGTCACCGTGCATTTTCCAGTTTCCAGCAACCAGGAAATCGCGCATATCTGTTTACTCGCGGGCTTAAAAGGCGCGCAAGGATACCGGGGCTAACCCCGCAAATCAACGCGCATCAATGTCAGCGGAATCAGCTTGCCGCGTCAGCGACTACTGCGGCCAGGCGTTCGGCGACGGAAGTCACCTGTTTCGCGTCTGCGCCCTCGACCATCACCCGGATGACGGGCTCGGTCCCGGAGGCTCGCAATACGATGCGACCGGTTTCAGCCAATTCTGCCTCCGCCGCCGTGATGGCTTCGCGAATCAGCGGCGATTCGTGCGGGTCCATACGCTTTTCAGTGCGGACATTAAGCATCGTTTGGGGATACTTCGGCATGCCCGAGACGAGCTCGGACAGCGGCTTTCCCGTCTGCTGCATGATCGCCAGCACCTGCAGGGCACAGATTAGCCCGTCGCCCGTCGTTGTCTGATCCAGCACGATCATGTGCCCCGAGGTCTCGCCGCCAATCACCCCGCCGGCTTCCTTGAGCGCTTCGAGCACGTAGCGGTCCCCGACTTTAGCGCGACGAAAATCGATATTGTGCTCCTGCAAGGCGTGCTCGAGGCCAAGATTGCTCATTACGGTGCCGACGACCGGACCGCGGAGCCTGCCCTCCTGCTGCCATGCGGTGGCGAGCACGTACAGGATCTGGTCACCGTCGACCAGTTGTCCCGACTCATCCACCAGGACCACACGATCACCATCTCCATCGATGGCAACACCCACGTCGGCACCGACGGCAGGCACCGTTAGTTGCAGAAGATCGGGATTCGTCGAGCCGCAACCATCGTTGATATTGCGTCCATTCGGCGAACAGCCGATCGGAATGACCTCCGCGTCGAGATTAGCCAGCGTGCGGGGGCCAACTTTGTAACCTGCTCCATTGGCGCCATCGAAGACGATTTTCAGGCCCTCCAGCGTCAGACCGTCAGGGAGCGTCGATGCGCAGAATTCCTGGTAGCTGACGGGCGCGGAATCGATGCGCTTGGCTTTACCGAGCGCGTTCGAGTCGAGCGTGATCGCCGACTTCTCGAGATGAGTCTCAATGGCCGCTTCGATTTCGTCGGTGAGCTTCGATCCGTCACGATCGAAAAACTTGATGCCATTGTCGTAATACGGATTGTGGGACGCGGAAATGACGACTCCCAGGTCGGCATCCAGCTCCTTGGTCAGGTAGGCGATGCCCGGTGTCGGTAACGGGCCGATCAATAACACGTCGGCCCCCGCCGCCGTGAATCCCGCCTCGAGCGCCGACTCAAACATGTAACCGGATAGCCGCGTGTCCTTGCCGATGAGCACGCTGCCACCGGTTGGCACGAGTACCTGTGCGGCCGCACTTGCGAGACGTATCGCGAAATCTGCCGTCATCGGATCTTCACCGACCGTTCCGCGCACGCCATCTGTACCGAAGAACTTCTTGCTCATCTGAGTGTGTCCGACTCCATCACCACTGCGGCGACACGTAGCGCGTCGACCGTCTCGCCAACATCGTGCACGCGGACAATGTCCGCACCCTGCATCACCGTGACCACTGCCGCTGCGATGCTTGCGGGCAGTCGCTCACTGACGTCCCGACCTGTCAGCACACCGAGCGTCGATTTTCTCGACAGCCCGGCAAGTACCGGTCGCCCGAGATCCCGCAATTGTCGCAGATTAGCCAGCAACTCGACATTGTGCTGCACAGTTTTGCCGAACCCGAAACCAGGATCCACGATCAGCAGTTCTTCCGCGAGTCCGGCTTCCCGGCATGCCGAAATCCGTGCAGCCAGAAAACTTCGGACTTCGCTGACGACATCACTGTACTCCGGACTGTGCTGCATGGTCCGGGGCAGACCCTGCATGTGCATCAGGCATACCGGTATCTGCAATTCTGTGACAGCACTCAGCGCCCCTTCCTCCTGAAGCGCGCGAATGTCGTTGATCATCGCGGCTCCGGATGCAACCGCTGCGCGCATCACCACTGGTTTGCTCGTATCGATCGAAACGGGCACAGCGACCGACGCGGCAACTGCCTCTACAACCGGAAGCACTCGATCGAGTTCCTCTTGTTCGTTGATGTCTTTGGCGCCCGGACGCGTGGACTCGCCACCAATGTCGATGATTGCGGCGCCCGCCGCGGCCATCGAATCCGCCTGCCGCAGGGCAGCGTCACGAACGGCGAACTTGCCGCCATCCGAAAAGGAATCAGGCGTGACGTTGAGAATCCCCATGACGGCGGGGACTTCGATCCTAATCGAGCCTAACGTGAGCATCGACGTATCGTTGGAGCGCCTCTCGAGGCGCGACTGAGGCGAATTTGAATCGAGCTGCGATGACAACGGAGATCTGATCGGGCACTTTCCCATTCGCTGTCCGAGGACCGCTCCAACGACCGCCCGGTACTAATGTTCGGGGGCCGGGCCGCCGATCTTGCCCTTGACTTCGGCTTCCGATATCGGCGTATCGTCCGGAGTCTCCGGATCCGCCGAATCGTCCCAGTCCTCAGGTGGCTGCGGCTCGCGGCCTTCCATGAGGTCCTTGATCTGCGTTTCGGCGATCGTCTCGTACTTGATCAGCGCTTTGGCCATCGCATGCAGCTGGTCGACATTGTCCTTGAGCATTTGCGTCGCCAGGGCGTAATTGCTATCGATGATCCTGCGCACCTCCTCATCGATTGCGTGCGCCGTGTCATCCGACACCTGTTTGTGCTGGGTTACGGAACGACCCAGAAATACCTCACCATCATCCTCGCTGTACGTCAGCGGACCAAGCCTCTCAGACAAGCCCCACTTGGTGACCATATTGCGAGCGAGCTCGGTCGCGCGCTCGATATCATTCGCCGCGCCAGTGGTAACGCCAGCCGGACCGTTGATCATCTCCTCGGCGATTCGCCCACCGAACAGGCTGGCAATTCGACTTTCGATGCTCTGCCGCGACATGCTGTAACGGTCCTCTTCGGGCAAGTACATTGTGACGCCAAGTGCCAGTCCACGCGGGATGATCGTCACCTTGTACACCGGGTCGTGTTCGGGCATGAGGTAACCGACGATCGCGTGACCCGACTCGTGATATGCCGTATTGAGCTTTTCCTTTTCGCTCATGACCATCGAGCGGCGCTCGGCGCCCATCATGATCTTGTCTTTGGCCTTCTCGAACTCGTCCATGCTCACCACGCGCTTGTTGGAGCGAGCAGCAAACAGGGCCGCTTCGTTGATGAGATTGGCCAGATCGGCACCGGAGAACCCCGGTGTACCGCGTGCTATTACGTTCGGTTTGACGTCGTCATCGAGCGGTACTTTGCGCATGTGAACCTTGAGGATCTGTTCCCGGCCACGCACGTCGGGCAAAGGCACGACCACCTGGCGATCGAAGCGACCCGGCCGTAGCAATGCAGGGTCGAGCACATCCGGGCGATTCGTAGCGGCAATGACAATGATGCCTTCATTGCCCTCGAAGCCGTCCATCTCGACCAGCAGCTGGTTCAACGTCTGCTCACGCTCATCGTGGCCACCGCCGAGTCCGGCACCGCGATGACGGCCGACGGCATCGAGCTCGTCGATGAAAATGATACACGGTGCCTGCTTCTTGGCCTGATCAAACATGTCGCGGACGCGCGATGCGCCGACGCCCACGAACATCTCGACGAAGTCCGAGCCCGAGATCGTAAAGAACGGTACTTTGGCCTCTCCCGCAATCGCCTTCGCCAGCAGTGTTTTGCCGGTGCCAGGCGCGCCAACCATGAGCACGCCTTTGGGAATCTTGCCGCCGAGCCGCTGGAACTTGCTCGGGTCCTTCAAGAATTCGACGATTTCGGCAACTTCGGCCTTGGCCTCGTCGACACCTGCGACATCGGCGAACGATATACCGACCTGGTCCTCACCCAGAAGGCGGGCCTTGCTTT
This sequence comes from Gammaproteobacteria bacterium, assembly GCA_030641695.1. Lineage (GTDB taxonomy): Bacteria > Pseudomonadota > Gammaproteobacteria > Steroidobacterales > Woeseiaceae > UBA1847. The sequence continues at coordinate 2,583 of DAOWGY010000326.1, read as the reverse complement.
TGCCGAAGGACATGGCACCTCGGCCACCACCGCCCCCTTGCATCTGGCGCATGAAATAGATCCACACACCGATGAGTAAGAGAATTGGGAACGAACTGATCAGCAATTGGCCGATCAGGCCCTGCTGTTTGGGCTCGGCGGCAGAGAAGTTGACATGGTTTTCTTCGAGCAGCCCGATCAGTGTGTTGTTGTCTGTCTCCGGGCTGATCGTGTAATACCGCAGCGGCTCGCGATTGCCGAAGCGAATGCGTTGCCCCTCAATCTCGGCTTCCTCGACCTGGCCCGCGCGAACCTGCTCGAGAAAATCCGAATATTTTCGCAATTCCGGCTGCCCACCACCGGCCGTCGACAAGCCCTGTACGACCGACAGGAGGACGACGATTATGACAATAAAAACGAGAATATTTTTGGTCAGATCATTCACATTCGCTTACCGTGCGGGGGTCATCCAAGTACTGGATTTTTAGACAGGTTCTAACGATTAGACACTACACCAAATGATAGTTTCTCGCTACCAAGTAGACCTCACGACTTCCCGCCCTGGAGGCCTCGGGTTTCATCACTCGCAGCCGTCCGAATCGCTGCCTGGCCGCCACAATGAAGGCGTCTGTTCCTTCACCCTGAAACAATTTGCAGACGAAGTCACCGCCCGGCTTCAGGGTTCGTTCGCAAAGGTCCAGAGCCAGTTCGGCGAGATACATCGATCTCGGTTGGTCGACAGACTTCGTGCCGCTGATATTGGGCGACATATCGCTCATTACAAGGTCGGCTCGAACATCGCCAAGCACGCCCTCGAGTTCAGCGAGAATATCCTCCTCGCGAAAGTCACCCTGAATGAACTCGACTGACGGCAACGTGTCCATCGGCAACAAATCCAGAGCGATGATTCGCACCCTGCCTTTGAGCTTCTCCGTGACATATTGGCTCCAGCTGCCTGGCGCCGAACCCAGATCGATGCAGACCATGTCCGGCCGCAGCATCTTCTCCTTGTCGTTGATTTGCTCGAGCTTGTAGACAGCACGCGAGCGCCAACCCTCGCTACGCGCACGAACAACGTAGGGATCGCGCTCCTGGCGTTCACGCCAGCTACCGGAACTGCGGCGTGGCTTACTCAAAACTTCGCTCCACGAGCCGTTCAATACTGCGTAACCCACTGTTACACTGCGCGCCCATGACGCTAAGTGAATCACAAAAAAAGTACCTGCGCGGCCTCGGCCACGCGCTCAATCCCGTGGTGATGGTCGGCGACGCGGGACTGACGGCTACATTGCTTGCGGAATTCAACTCATCACTCGAGCACCATGAACTCATCAAGGTTCGTGTCAAAGTCGGCGATCGCGAAGTGCGAAATGACATTATTGGGAAACTGTGTGACGAGGGTTCAGCCGTGCTTGTCCAGCGCGTTGGCAACATGGCGCTCATGTATCGGGAAAATACGGACAAGAAGAAGATCCGCTTGCCGTAGATCGTTGGAGCGTCTCTCGAGGCGCGACTGGTTTGCGTTGAAAACGAAGCACGATTGCAATCAATTCAATTCGCGCTTCGAGAAGCGCTCCAACTGTTAAATTAAATATAGCGAACTTCAATTACCTCGTAGTGCTTCTCGCCGTCCGGTGCTGCGAACGAAACCACGTCGCCTTCGTTCTGACCGATCAGGGCACGAGCAATTGGCGATGTATAGGAAATCATGCCCTCGTTAATATTAGCCTCGTCTTCCCCGACGATCCTGTAGACGATTTCCTTGCCGGTATCTTCGTCAAGCAACTCGACCGTGGAGCCGAAGATAATCTTGCCGCGTGCGTCAACGGCCATAACGTCGATCACCTGAAGGTGCGACAGCTTGCCCTCGATCTCCTTTATGCGGCCCTCGATAAAGCCCTGTTGTTCTTTCGCCGCATGATATTCGGCGTTCTCTTTCAGATCACCATGAGCACGCGCTTCCGCGATCGCCGTGATTACGGTGGGACGATCGACAGACTTCAGCTGCTTGAGCTCTTCCTGCAGCAGTTCGCGACCCCGAACGGTCACGGGCACCTTGTTCATGCCACTACCTCGTTGTGCAAATCCTGCAACCGGTTGACGTCACTGTCGTCGAGATGTTCGAGCGCCACGCAGGTGGCAATCGCCGCCCCGAGCGTCGTGTAATACGTTACGCCCTTGCGTACCGCCTCAGCGCGTATTGAGTGAGACTCGTTAATTGCCTGCTTGCCTTCCGTCGTGTTGACGATGAGATCGATCTCGCCGTTCTTGATCATGTCGACGATATGCGGCCGGCCTTCGCGAACCTTGTTCGCGCGACGGCATGATACACCAGCCGCGGCCAGTTCCTGCGCGGTTCCGTGCGTGGCGACCAGGTCGAAGCCGCGCGACTGCAGAATTTTCGCCAATTCCACGGCGCCTTCCTTGTCTCGGTCCCGCACGCTGAGAAGCGCGGCCCCCTGGCGCGGCAGTACCACCCCCGATGCCAATTGCGCTTTGGCATAGGCCTCGCCGAACGAACGACCCCCCCCCATCACCTCACCGGTCGACTTCATTTCCGGCCCCAGAATCGGATCCGCCCCCGGAAACTTGATGAACGGGAAC
>DAOWGY010000347.1 GCA_030641695.1 Gammaproteobacteria bacterium | reverse complement strand
GTACTCGGGTCGGCCGCCGAATTGGTGAATGCGTGTCGTACATTGCCGTATCCATGGAGCTGCCAGTCTGCGCCCTGACTACTGAGTTCGCTTGCGAGCGCAACCACCGACTCGGGCGGCGCCAATGGGTCTTCCCAGCCGTGCAACGCGAGAATTTTCGCCTTTATCCGATTGCCTGTCGTATTACCCGGCGCGTCGAACAAGCCGTGAAAACTGATCACTCCGGCTACGTCCTCGCCGATCCGTGCGATATCGAGCACGCACAGTCCGCCGAAACAATAGCCGATTGCCGCCAGTTGCGATGCGTCGACCTCGGGCTGCTCACGCATCGCCTGCAGTGAACTGCGCAGTCGTTGTTGCAGCAGCGGTCGATCGCCCTTAAGCGCATCCATCATTCCGCGGCAGTCGTCCAGACTGCTGTCGATCCTGTCCTTGCCATAGACATCGAGTGCAAAGGCGTTGTAACCCAGCTCCGCAAGCCGTCGGGCCTTGCTGTTCTCGAATTCGGTACGACCTCGAATCGTGTGTGCGACGAGTACACCGGGACGAGGCGAATCCGACACACTGTCAAACGCCAACATCCCTTCGAACACGTCTTCACCGTCGCGATAGTCAACGAGCCGGGTTTCGACGCTCAAGGATTTCTCCGCCGGAGCCTAGCGCCGCGTAACAACGATGACTTCGACGCGGCCATCCGGCCCGATATACCAGGAAGCGATCGTGCTCGTGAGGCTGACTATCAGCGCCCCGAATAATGCTGCCCAGAATCCCGTGACGACGAACCGGTCCAGCAAGGCGGCGACCAGCGCGAACATCGCCGCGTTCAGCACGAAAACGAACAGACCCAGCGTGACCAGGGTAATTGGCAGGGTCAGCAGGTATGCGAGCGGTCGAACGAAGCCATTCACCAGACCGAGGAGAATGGCGGCCAGGATGAAGGTCCAGCCTCCCGCAATTGAAACGCCAGGTAGCAGGCTGGATGCCAGAAACAACCCGAGAATCGTGATCAGTGTGCGTAAGATGATGCCCTGCATGTGGCGATTATGCGTCCAGAGGGGGATAGAGGGAAGGCCGGGAATTACTGTATGCTTCGCGGCGCCTCACGTGAAAAGCACATTGCCAGGGAGATTGTCATGTCTGAACACACTGAATCCGTTGACGCGGGACTCATCGATGCAATCCGCAAAAACGCAGGACTCACCGTTGCCAGCGGTGTCGTACTGATCGTCGCCGGCTTGCTCGCAATTCTCTCACCGCTGGTTGCGGGTCTGTCGATAACGATCATGGTTGGCGCAATGCTCGCGGTATCGGGTATCAGCCAGTGCTTTCTTGCCTTCAGGGCCGGCGCGTTCGGTCGAGCGCTGGTTGTTTTTATCATCGGCGTGCTGATGACAATTGCAGGCTTCTACATGATCAGTCAGCCGGTATCAGGGCTGGCAACACTCACCTTGATCCTGATGGCCTACCTGATCGCATCCGGCATTCTGGAAATCGTCGTTGCGTTCCAGCTGAGGCCCGCAGATGGTTGGCGCCTGGAGTTGTTCAACGGTGCCGTGACCCTGATCCTGGGTATTCTGCTCTGGCGCCAGTTTCCGCTATCCGGTGCGTGGGCGATTGGCATCCTGTTCGGCATCAAGATGCTATTCAGCGGGTGGGCGTTCGTGTTCATCGGTCGCGGCGTGAAGAAGCTGACTTCGGAAGCAACCTGACCGGGTTCGCAATTTCGAATCTTTGCTAGAATCCGGTGCCACGCGCCCGTAGCTCAGTTGGATAGAGCGCACGGTTCCTAACCTTGAGGTCGCAGGTTCGAATCCTGCCGGGCGCGCCATCCTTTTTTTCCTGGTCATGGAACGATTAATCGAGGGAAATCGCTAATGCTGAAAGCAGGTGAGCGTGCTCCGGAATTTGTACTGCCGAATGATGAGGGCGTGGATACGTCTCTCACCGACCTGCTGCAGCATGGTCCGTTGATACTTTATTTCTACCCGGCCGATTTCACACCCGGGTGTACGAAAGAAGCGTGCAGCATTCGAGACATTCACGACGACATCCAATCCGTCGGATTGCAGGTTGCCGGCGCCAGCCCGCAGGATGCGGAAAGCCACGCACGATTTCGCAAACAGCACAATCTGCCGTTCACTCTGTTATGCGACACTGAAAAAGTCGCGATCAAGATGTACGACGTTGACGGGCCATTCGGTATTGCCGTTCGCCGTGCGACCTTCCTGATCGGCCAGGACCGCACGATCCACGACGCTGTGCAAGCCGATGTGCGCGTCGGCCGACATGCTGATTTCATCAGGAAAGCGATCATGCTGCGGCAAACCGCAGGCATCAGGATCGGCGATTACAGGAAGTAGCTACTCGCCCTGCACAGTTACGATGATCGTACGCCGATGGGCGTGATGGCGATGCTCCCACAGGTAGATGCCCTGCCAGGTCCCCAGCGCACAGCGACCTTCCCGGACCGGGATGTTGAGGTCCGATTGTGTAAGGATGCTGCGTACGTGAGCGGGCATATCGTCGGGCCCCTCATCCGTATGCGTGAACATCGGGTCACCGTCCGGTACCTGGCGCGACATGAAGGTTTCCAGGTCCCGCATCACGGCCGGATCCGCATTCTCACACAGCATCAATGATGCACTGGTATGGCGCACGAACACGTGGCACATGCCCGAACTGATGCCGGATTGCTCTACGGCAGCTTGCACGTCGTGGCTCAGGTCATAAGTGCCACGCCCGCTCGTGTCGACCTGAAGTTCGTGCTGACTGATCACGAGAAGACGCGTCAGAGAACCGGGGACGGCGCCAGATCATCGGCAATGTAAGGCTCGCCGAAGCGCAAACGAATTGTCTTGGTCTTGCCGAACCACGGTATCGATATGACGTAGATGTTGTCGTACTCGGCTTCGGCAATCGGCGGCACTTTCTTGCTGGCGCCCAGGTTGGCGATCAACTCAGGCAAAGTGTTGCTGTGACCAACGACGAGAATGATCTTGCCTTTATGTTTCTTCAGGATCATCTCGAGTATTGCTTCGGTATCGCTGGCGTCGTAAGTATTGATTGGCAGATCCAGCGCATCAGCAATCGGTCTGGCTGTTTCCTGCGCACGCCGGAACGGTGTCGCATAGATTGCGTCAACACCGGCGACCACATCCGCATCAACCAGTTGTCGAGTCAGCTCCGCGACGCGGCTCCGTCCCGCAAAACTGAGGCCCGGATCATCGAGTGGCGTTGCAGCTTTTTCCGCATGCCGTACAAAAATCATCGTTGTTGTAGCCTGCGATTCGAAAAACCACGCGAGGCCGATCGCTATCGCGGTGTATATGATGATTATCTGTATGCGGCGGCGCCTGCGGCGCCTGCGGCGGCTGTCCTGTTCGGACTTGTCATTGCCCATGGAACGCGACTTTACGAGGTTTTTCGTGGTTTGACTACGCCGGGTTAATCGGAGCGTTCCTCGCGATCTTCGATCACGACATGGTACTCGCCTTCGATCGTCTCGTGCGTTACGCCGGCATTCCGTGAATCCGCACTACCCTGACCGGCAGTACGCTGCATCTTGCGCCTGAACCACCACAAGCGAACACCGATGATGGCCGCCAGGATCAGCAACGCCGACCCCAGAACGACGAAGGCGAAAAAGCCCACGACGACAGACGCGGCAATTGCCAGGGTTCCGACGACGATAACGAGTGCGTTCGCGATCGGATTGCCTGCCGGAAATCCCCTGTTGGCCGATGAATATCTCACTATCTGTCCTTCGATTCAGTCCGCGGTCTTCCTGCTGTAAAAGCCTTCGAACCAGGGTACCCAGGTTTCGCCACCATCGTTCGACTGCTCGAAAAACTGCCGTACCCGCCCGTCGGCAAGTGCGGTCCAGAGGCCACGAAACGGCGTGGTGGTGCCTTTGTTCATGTTGTGGATTATACCCGTCAATAACATGCCATCGTCCGTCAGGCCACCACGAATATCGATGTAATAACCCCCAGCGGAAAGCCAGAATTGAACCCACTCGTCGCTCCTGGTATCGAAATAGTTGATGCTCATGCCAGTGCTGCCTCCGGCACCGGTCCAGTTCTCGACCAGAACACAGCCGCGCTGCTCACGCTTGATGACGTTGCTGCCCTGGAACGTACCCGCCGTGTCATGTACCTGCCACTCACCGACCCAGAAATCGAACTCCGCAAATCGCGAATCGTTCTCGCAGGGAAACGATGGCACGGGCGGTGAATCTTGCGCCGGC
>DAOWGY010000195.1 GCA_030641695.1 Gammaproteobacteria bacterium | reverse complement strand
TGTTGGAGCGCTTCTCGAAGCGCGACTGAGGGCATCGTCGGGCCCCTGTTGGAGCGCTTCTCGAAGCGCGACTGAGGGCATCATCGGGCCCCTGTTGGAGCGCTTCTCGAAGCGCGACTGATATATACTCCCCAGCGCTTGGGAATTACACGAGTCAAATGGATCGAGCTTTGAAAGAACGCATCATCGGCGCGGCGGTGCTCGTCGTCTTTGTCGTGCTTATCGTACCGGTTTTCCTCGACGGTCCGCCCGAAGGCGGCGAGGTGATCAGCGAACGCGTGCCTCTCCCGGGGCAGGCCGACCAGGACGACTCACGTACGATTGTGCTGGAACGTGATCGCAAGGAGCCAGTGCCGGCTGTGGCCGCCACCGATCAGCCCGAACCCGAGCGCCGGCCAGCAGCTACCGTGAAGCAGGCCAACACGGAAACGCGGCCGCAAGCAAAGCCGCCTGCAGCCGAGCCTGCCCCGCAACAGCAGCCAGAAGCGCCTGCAGCGGCGACGAGCTCTTCGACGGGCATGTGGGCAGTGCAGCTCGGCAGTTTCGGCAATCAGGAAAACGCCGAGCGCCTGGCTGCGGATCTCCGCAAGCAGGGATTCGTGGCGTTTCTCAGCAAGATATCGACCGCTTCCGGGCAGCTGCATCGTGTACGCATCGGGCCGCAAAAGGATCGTGAGAGTGCCGAGGCAACGGCGGCGCAGCTGCAGAAAGCGGGTCACAAAGGGCAAGTCGTCCCGCATCCGTAATAATGGATGCGTCGCGTTAACGTTCTGTTAGAATTTGCCACCATACTTCAGTGGACAGCGCCTGAATATCCCCGACATCGCTGATGCCGATTATCGACATACTCATCGTTGTTGCCATCATCATTTCGGTGATCGTGGGATTAGTCCGGGGCTTCATCAAGGAAGCCATTTCGATTACGGCACTGTTGCTGGCAATCTGGGCAGCACTGTACTTCGGCCCCGCTGTAGGCATGGCGACCGCCGGCTGGCTCGATTCCCAGGAGCTGCAGATGTGGTTTGGCCGCATCCTCGTGTTTGCCATTATTCTTTCTGTCGGCGGCCTGTTGAGTTGGGGCCTGTCGAAACTGGTGCGGCTGTCCATCCTCTCGGGAATGGATCGATTCCTGGGCTCGGTGTTCGGACTTTGCCGCGGCATACTGCTCATCGCGGTATGCATAATTCTCGGACAGTTCTCGGGCTTCGACAACGATGACTGGTGGGAAGATTCGATCTTGATCCCGCATCTCGACGTTGTTGCCGAGTGGATCAAGATCATGGCGCCGCAAGGTTACGAAGTGCTGACGCCGGACGAGCCAGCCGACTCGTTGCCGGGCGAGGTGCCAATCGAACTGAAGCTGTGGGCAACAGAACTCATGGAGTGATGCATGTGCGGCGTTATTGGAATTGTTAGCAACAGCGAGGTCAACCAGGCGATCTACGACGCGCTGACCGTGATGCAGCATCGCGGGCAGGATGCAGCCGGCGTCGTCACCTGGGGCAGTCGCGGATTGAAGCAACGCCGCGGCAACGGCCTGGTGCGCGACGTGTTTCACCACCGCCACATGATGCGACTCACGGGCAACGTCGGTCTCGGTCATGTGCGCTACCCGACGGCGGGCGGTTCGAAATCATCCGAGGCGCAGCCTTTCTACGTTAATTCGCCCTACGGCATCTGTCTCGCCCACAACGGTAACCTGACAAACCATGACGAGCTCTCCGAATTGCTCATTCGCGAGGATCGTCGTCACCTGAGCACCGACTCGGATTCCGAGGTGTTGCTGAACGTGTTCGCGCATGAGCTGCACATACGCGCTAACGGCCGCTTGACGCCCGACCAGGTCTTCGACGCCGTCGAGGCATTGCACAGACGTTGCAAAGGTGGCTACGCGGTCGTTGCCCTGATCGTCGGTCACGGTATCGCTGCATTTCGTGACCCGAACGGTATTCGGCCGCTCGTCGTTGGCGAGCGCAAGTCCGGAGAGGGTACGGACTACATGGTGGCATCCGAAAGCGTGGCGCTCGATGTCCTGCAGTTCACCCGCCTGCGCGATCTCAAGCCCGGCGAGACAATCTATATCGAAAACGGGGGGCGCCTGCACAGCCGCGAGCATCGCGGTGACGTCCGCCATACGCCGTGCATTTTCGAATATGTGTATTTCGCGCGCCCGGACTCGATTCTCGATGACATATCGGTGTACAAGGCGCGCCTGCGCATGGGCGAAGAACTGGCCGGCAAGGTCGTGCGTGAATTTCCGGATCATGATATCGATGTCGTGATCCCGATCCCGGACACGAGCCGCACCTCTGCACTGCAAGTCGCTTACCACCTTGGTGTCAAATATCGCGAAGGCTTTATCAAGAATCGCTATATCGGCCGCACGTTCATCATGCCCGGCCAGGCCGAGCGCGCAAAGTCGGTGCGCCGCAAACTCAATGCAATCGAACTCGAGTTTCGTGGCAAAAACGTGTTACTCGTCGATGATTCGATCATCCGGGGCACGACGTCCAAGCAGATCATCAAGCTTGCTCGTGAGGCTGGCGCGAACAGGGTCTATTTCGCCTCCGCCGCGCCCCCTGTGCGCTACCCGAACGTGTATGGCATAGATATGCCGGCGGCCTCGGAGCTGATCGCGAACGGCCGCGAAGTCGAGGAGGTGGAAAAGCTGATCGGTGCGGACCGCCTGATTTATCAGGATCTGCACGGCCTCATTCGTTCGGTGCGGCACGGCGGATCACATATTTCCGAGTTTGATACGTCCTGTTTCTCCGGCGAGTATGTTGCGGGCGATGTCACGGACGAGTACCTGCAACAACTCGAGCAGCGTCGCAACGACTCCGCCAAGAAGCGGCGCAAAGCGAAGCGTAAGGGTTTCAAGACCTCCGAGAACTCTGACGCCAGGAAACCCAAACCCGCTGTCGGCATGTAACGCGTCACAGCTTACCGGCGTAGTCCAATGAGCATCAGGTTCATGATCATCGACGGGCAGGCCGACTTCCGCAGCTTGTTGACGCATCATCTGTCGACGCATTGGCCCGATGCCATCATCACGGATTACGACCCGATCGCCGGCGGACATCTGCCCGACGAATTTTCGGGCGCCGGAAACGACATCATCCTTCTCGGCAATGAGCAGGGCGATCGCGAAGGCGTTGACGTCATCAAGAAGTTCCTGAAGCGGCCGGGATTCCCGGCGCTGGTCTATTTCGGCCACAGAAAGGAGGCTGGTGTCGCGCTCGACAGGGGGGTCGATGGCTATTTCCTCAGAGACGATGTCAGTCACGACGTATTGATCGTGCGGCTGAGCGACATACTGGTTGCCCGCCGCCGCGTGTCATCGACGGGCTCACTGTTCGTCGGCGACAAGGCGGCCGGCATCAATCCACTGATCAAGGGGTATCAGCTGATCAGGAAGCTCGCTTCTTCGTCACATTCAGCGTTGTACCTGGCCGAGCGGGAATCGACTGGCGTAAAGATGGTGCTGAAGGTGCTGCAACAGATTCCCGACGTGAACGATGAAAGCATCGGAGCGTTCGACCGGTTCTTGCAGGAGTACGAACTCATCGCCGAGATCGAGCATCCGAATATCGTGAAAATCTACGATCTCGGCGTTGCCGATGACCATGCACACATCGCGATGGAGTACCTGGACGGTGGCGATCTCAGGCAACGAATAACCGAGGGCATCATTGCGTCCGTTGCCGTCATGTACCTGCGGCAAATCGCGAGCGCGCTCGCGAAAGTACATGAAGTCGGCATCCTGCACCGCGATTTGAAGCCCGGCAACATCATGCTGCGCAAAGACAATTCGATCGCATTGATCGACTTCGGCCTGGCGAAACGCCTGCGCTTGCGCATGGAGATTACCGACAGCGGTGAGATCTTCGGTACGCCGTACTACATGAGCCCGGAACAGGGTCATGGCGAGGTGGTCGATGAGCGCAGCGACATCTATAGTCTTGGCGTGATCTTTTACGAGATGCTGACAGGCGACAAGCCGTACCAGTCCGAGACGGCGATGGGCATCATCTACAAGCATGCGCGTGCACCCGTACCGTTGTTGCCGGCGAGGTTCGCGGAGTATCAATCGTTGCTCAATATGATGCTGGCCAAGGAACCGGAGAACCGGCTGCAGAGCGCCGCCGAGGTGGGGGAATGGCTGTAGCGCCTGAAATGCCTGCAAACATCATGGCGTTTTTCGATACGCCGACGCCCGAGGCCTGGCTTGTAGAGGCGAGTAACCGCGTGCCCGAGCTCCTGCTTGATCACGCCAACTGTGAACTCAAGGCTGCGTCAACCGCGCTTGGGTTCCTGTATCGCTATCCGGACCGTACGGAGCTCGTGCAACGCATGTCGCGCCTCGCGCGCGAGGAACTGCGACACTTCGAGCAGGTGCGATCGATCATGGCGGAGTTGCAGTTGCCGTTCGAGCGCCTGACAGCATCGCGCTACGCGGGAAGCCTGCGTGAGGCCGTGCGCAAGGAAGAGCCGCAAAAGCTGCTGGACATGTTGTTGACAGGGGCATTGATCGAGGCGCGCTCCTGCGAGCGCTTCGCACGATTGGCGCCAAGGCTGGCGCCGCTACTCGGCAAATTCTATAAGGGCCTGCTGGCGTCAGAGGCACGTCATTTCGAGCATTACATCGCGTTCGCGAAATCGGAATGCGGTATTGATGAAGCCGCGATCGACGAACGCCTTGTCGAACTCAAGCAGCTGGAGGCGGCCCTGATATCGGAACCCGACGCCCAGTTCCGCTTCCATTCCGGAACACCACTGTAGGAGCGCTTCTGGAAGCGCGAACAATCGCGGTTCGAGACC
>DAOWGY010000163.1 GCA_030641695.1 Gammaproteobacteria bacterium | reverse complement strand
GGAACGCATGCGGCCGCTGTCGAGCTGCTCGCGCAACAGTTGCAGGCTGGCCTGGGTGTGCTCTCTCGCGTCCATGGATGCTGCCCCGGCTTTCGTCCCGGCCTCAGAATGAGGCCCCTCGATCACGGCAGGAGTTTAACCGAAAAAGGGGTCAGAGCCCTTTTTGATTATGAACCTAGGAATTTACCCCTCTGCAATAAAAAGGGCTCTGACCCCTTTTTCTTTTTTTTACAGCTCGTTGTGGCGAGTCAGCACGGTGTCATGCCCATCACGGAGTGATGCTGCGAGCTTTTCCGCCATGTAGACAGAGCGATGCTGGCCGCCTGTACAGCCGATCGCGACCGTCAGGTAGCCTCGGTTCGCCTTGCGGTACTCGGGAATCCAGCGTTCCAGGAATGCGAGGATGTCGGCGTGCATTGCGGTAACGGAATCCAGCGCGCCGAGGAAGTCTGTAACTTCCTCGTCCAACCCCGTCAACTGGCGCAATTTCTGCTTCCAGTAGGGGTTCGGCAGACAACGCATATCGAATACGAAATCCGCATCGGCAGGAATGCCGTTCTTGAAACCGAACGACTCGATCAGTACCGACAGTGATGTAGACGTGCGCCGGTCCACGCGTTCGCGAATGACATCGGCAAGTTGATAGATGCTGGTTCGCGACGTATCGATGATGAGATCAGCAGAATTGATGACCTCGGCCAGAATTTCGCGTTCCTCGTTAATGGCGGCTCTCAGAGCAGCACCGTGCTCGGCCAGCGGGTGACGCCTGCGCGTCTCACCGTAACGCTTGAGCAAGACCTCATCGTCGGCAAGTACGAACAACACGTCAGTTTGAATGTTCTGTTGCCGAAATTCATTGATCAGGCTGGGCAGGGACTCGAGGTCCTGGCGCCGGTTGCGGGCATCAATGCCTACAGCAAGCCTGTTGCCCTTCTGCTCGGCACCGAAAGATACTTCGTCGACAACCGACTTCATCAAGGCGGCTGGCAGATTATCGATGCAGTAGTAGCCGAGATCCTCGAGCACGTGCAATGCAACCGATTTGCCGGAACCGGACAGGCCGCTGACAATGATCAGGCGCATTTCTTCGGACATTTCTGTCTCCGTACGACCCTGCGTCAGGTCCCCTCTGCCGTATGCAGCTGACCCGGCGCGGACAGCTTGCTGCCGTGCAACAACGATTCATAGAGCTCGCTGCTTGAGGTCGCATCACGAAGTCTGCCGCGCAGGCCGACGTCACCAAGTACGCTCGTAATCATGCCGATATCGGCGTGATGGCTGTCATTCAATTGTGCCGGCACCATGAGTCCGAAAACGATATCCACGGGCTCACCGTCCGCGGCGTCGAAGTCAACGGCTTCAGACAATCTGATCATCGCCGCAACGCTTTCGTTGAGCCCATCGACGCGACAGTGTGGAAATGCGATGCCCTTGTCGAGGCTGGTGCAGCCAAGCCGCTCGCGCTCGATCAGGCTGTCGAATATGTCTTCGGCAGCAATATCGGGATTCGAGCGAACCAGAAGTTCGCTCAGGATTTCGAGGCAGTGCTTCTTGCTTCGTGCCTGCGCATTGCAGAGCACTGCATCGGGGTTGATGATCTCTTCGAGTAACATCGTGGCAACTAAACAGGGGAGGGCTAGCCGCGCGACGTACGCGCCGCGCGGCTAATCATCAGAATTGTCTCTTCTGCGTGTCTCTTGCGTGGTGGTCAACCAGCTTTTCCTTATGCTTTCGAACACGACGATCCAGCTTATCCACCAGGCCATCGATCGCCGCGTACATGTCTTCTTCAGTATTGTCTGCGTAAATCGTGTCGCCGTTTACGTTCACTTTGGCCTCGGCTTTATGCCGAAGTTTCTCGACAGTGAGAATACAGTGCACGTCAGACACGATATCAAAGTGACGCTCTAGGCGTTCGATCTTGGACGCGACATATCCTCTCATGGAGTCGGTGATCTCGACGTGATGGCCTGAAACGCTTAATTGCATAGTTTTCTCCTGCTTGTAATCTCGATTCCACTTCCTTGTGCGTCTATCGTGCCGGGTGCTTGCGGCGTTCGCTCGACGACACGATGTTCATGGATTCACGGTACTTCGCGACGGTGCGCCTCGCAACCTTGATACCGTCGTCTGCCAGAAGACTGGCGATCTTGTTGTCACTCAGCGGTTTCGCCGGGTTTTCGGCGCCAATGAGCTTGCGAATCTTTGCGCGTACTGAGGTCGATGACTGATCCTCGCCATCTGCGGTCGACAAATGACTCGAGAAAAAATACTTGAATTCAAAGACGCCGCGGGGCGTATGCATGTACTTGTTCGTCGTGACACGCGAAATGGTGGACTCGTGCATGCCGATCTCCTCAGCGACATCGCGCAGCACCATCGGCTTCATTGCTTCATCACCTTGCTCGAGAAACTCGGTCTGTCGCGAGACGATACAAGTTGCGACTTTCAACAAGGTCTCGTTTCTTATTTCGAGACTTCGGATCAACCAGCGGGCTTCCTGCAACTGAGTACGCAACACGGCGTGATCGCCACTGCCGCGGAGCAATTTCGCGTATTGCTGGTTGACGGACAGCCGCGGTACCCCGGTTGGGCTGATCTCCACTTGCCAGCGATCGTCGATCTTGCGCACGAATACGTCGGGAATGACGTATTCGGCGGTTGACGGGCTGACTGCCTGGCCGGGTCTCGGATTGCAGCCCTGGATCAGGGCGAGCGCATCGTGCAACGCCTCTTCGGAGGTGCGCAGACTGCGCCGTAGCTCGCCATATTCACGCGTCGCGATCAGGTCGAGATGGTCGTTCGCAAGTTCGATCGCGAGATTCAGGCCTGCCGTGGCGGCATCCAGTTGGCGAAGTTGCAGGATGATGCACTCGGACAAGGAGCGCGCAGCCACGCCTGCGGGATCGAGCCGCTGCACCTTGTGCAGTGTTGATCCGATTTCCTCGATCTCGACGTGAGTGTCGGCTTCGAGGGCGTCACCTATTTCTTCCAGGCTGACAGTGAGATAGCCATCGTCATTGATCGCATCGATTATCGCCTCGCCGATGACGGACTCGCGCGGCGAAAAGTGCTCCATTTCGAGTTGCCACAACAGGTGTTCCCGGAGCGTCTGGCCGGACTCGTCGGCAAATTCGCTGATCGGCCGGCCTTCGCCGTTCCAGCCACCATCCTGAATGCGACGGTCTGCACGAGTCTGCCACTGGTCCTCGGCCTTGATGGTTTCGATTTCGGCCGTGGTTTCATCACTCGTTTGGGGGACATCCGGGAGGTCCTCCATTTCGAGCATGATATTTTCTTCGAGCGCATCCTGAATTTGTGCATTCAGGTCGAGGACCGGCAATTGCAACAGGCGGATCGCCTGCTGCAGCTGCGGCGTCATTGTCAGGGTCTGACCGAGTTTAAGCTGCAGCGTCGGTTTTAGCATTGCGTCAGAGTTTAAACTCCTGTCCGAGATATACCTCACGGACATGCTGATTTTCAAGGATCTCTTCCGGCGAACCCGAAGCGATCAAACTGCCATCACTGAGTATATAGGCTCTGCCGCAAATTCCGAGTGTTTCGCGGACATTATGGTCAGTTATCAACACACCGATATCACGCTCGCATAAATGTTTGATTATGCGTTGAATATCGAGCACGGAAATCGGGTCTACGCCGGCGAACGGTTCGTCGAGCAAAACGAACAGCGGATTTGCGGCAAGTGCGCGGGCAATTTCCACACGCCGGCGCTCGCCACCGGACAGGCTGATGCCGAGGCTCGTCCGAACGTGCCCGACGTGCAATTCGTCCAGCAACTTCTCGAGTTCCTCCTCGCGTCCCGCGCGATCGAGGTCTTCACGGTTTTCGAGGATCGCGAGTACGTTCTGTTCGACCGTGAGTTTGCGAAATATCGACGCCTCTTGTGGCAGATAACCCAAACCCATGCGCGCCCGCCGGTGCATTGGCATTGCTGTCAGGTCCTGGCCGTCAAGCAGAATTTTTCCTTTATCGGCGGGGACGAGGCCGACGATTATGTAGAACGCCGTCGTCTTACCGGCGCCGTTCGGCCCGAGCAGCCCGACTACCTCGCCGCTCTTTATTTCGAGTGACAGCGTTTTGACGACTTTGCGGAGTTTGAAGCTCTTGGAGATATCCTGAACACTGAGGATACTCATGGGTCAGGTTCCCCCGGGTCCGCAACCGTTTCGGCGTCGCCCACCGATTCGTCCCCGGTATCAGCCTCGTCTTCGTTGTCGGCGTCTTTCGGTGTATAGGTAATCTTGACTTTGCCGTCACCATCGGGTGAACCCTGCGCCTTGATACGCTGCTCGATGATGTTGTAGATCAGGTAGTTCGACGAAATCTGATTGCCGCCTTCGGTAATGGTTGCGTCTTCCGAAAATTCGATGATGCCTGCTGTAAGGTCGTAACGCAGCTTGCCGGCCTCAGCGTAGGTCGTCTCGTCGCTACCCACACGCTTGAGTTCGAAGGTTGCGGGCGCGCCGCCGATCGTTGCCAGCGTCAACTGGTGATTCACAAACTGCAGATCGGCGGTGTCGCACTCGATATGGCCATTTTCGACATCGATGATCACATTGCCGGAAAACCGCCAGATGCTGTCTTCGAAGTCGAGGTTGCTGGCGCGACCTTCATCCGCCTCGATGCCGATGTTGCCCTGCGACAGGCGCAATCCGCGAAACATCAGCATCGAGTTGCGACCGTCATAATCCGTGGAATCGGCGTCCAGCGATATCGGCAGGCGCAGGTCATTGAGTTGCGCGGCCGCGGTGGCAGGCAATAACAGGAGCAGTGCAACGATGCGGACGAACATTTTTCTCTGCGTGGCCTAGGGCGCGAATTTGCCGCTGACGTTCGATTTCAACTCGAGTCGATTGTCGTTGAGTGATGCTAGCATGCCGGTGGCTGTCAGGCTGCGTGCGCCTATGCGGATCTGGACGCGTTCGTCGGTCTCGGCGACGTAGTTCTCAGGGTCCAGTTCCAGGTACTCGGTGCGTATTTCGGTGTCGCCGTCTGAAAATCCCTGTGAGCTCACGGCCCGGACATGACCACGCAATTGCACGCGTTGCTGCTCCGGCAGGATGGTCGCGCTGTCGGCGTCGACGGTCCACGGGACATCCGCCTCGGGCGAGTAGTCGAAGCGCACGTTGGTAAACTCGATTCGACCGTCGACTTGTTCTTCAGCGTGCTCGGCCCAAATTTCATACAGCAGACTGCCGTCGGCTCCGGTGCCGAGAATTCGTGCGGATTTCAGATAGAAGCCTCTGTGGACCGGGTCAACGGGCTGTGGACGCTGCTCGACGTCACTTCTCACCCGCGACACGTACCAGCTGCCCAGCGCCGCGGCGAAAAGCACCGCGAACACGATCATGTTGCGCGGACTCATTCACCGATCTCCGTGCGCGATCCCAGCACGAGATCGCAGATTTCTCGCACGGCGCCGTTGCCGCCGTTCGCGCTCGTTATGTAGTCGCAATAATCGCGCACCTCCGGGACGGCGTTCGCAACCGTGATCGAATAGCCGACGCGTTTGAGCAATGCGAGGTCGGGAATGTCGTCACCCACGTAGGCGCACTCAGATTCCTCGACGCCGAGATCGGCGATCAGTTTTTCGAATGCGGCGACCTTGTCTCTTGTGCCCAGAATCACGTGATTGACGCCGAGTTCTTGCATGCGCTTTTCCACGGCGCCTGACTGCCGCCCGCTGATAATCGCGACGACGATGCCGGCATCGACCAGCCGGCGGACACCGAAGCCATCCTGCGTATGGAAGGACTTGGTTTCGATACCGTCATCAGACAGATAGAATCGCCCGTCCGTGAACACGCCGTCTACGTCGAATGCAACGAGGCGCAATTCGGTCAGGCGATTATGGGTGGCTGCTGAACTCACATGATACCTGCGCGAAACAGGTCGTGAATATTCAGGGCGCCGACCAGCGTGCCGTCGTCATCTGCGACAAGCAACGAAGTAATCTTGTTTTCCTCGAGAATGTGGATTGCCTCCGCTGCGAGCACGTTCGATGTCGTTGTCTTGCAGTTTGTATGCATGATTTCGGACATCGACGTGGTGTGCACGTCGGCACCATCGTCGAGCGCGCGACGCAAGTCGCCATCGGTGAATATGCCGAGGATCTTGCCGTCATCAGCGACGACAGCCGTCATGCCGAGGCCCTTTTGTGTCATCTCCATGAGTCCATCACGCAGCTTCACGTCGGGACCGACGGCCGGAACGTCGTCATCGCTGCGCATGACATCGGCCACTCGAAGCAATAGCCTCTTGCCGAGAATGCCGCTCGGATGCGAGCGCGCGAAATCCTCGGCCGTAAAGCCCCGGTTCTTGAGCAGAGCGACTGCAAGTGCATCGCCCATTGCGAGTGTCGCCGTCGTACTCGCCGTAGGCGCCAGATTCAGTGGACAGGCCTCCTCGGCAACACCGACATTCAAGTGTACGTCCGCCGCGCGCGCGAGCGTCGACTTCGGTTTGCCGGTCATGGTTATCAATCGTGCGCCCATACGCTTGACCAGTGGCAGAATTGTGACGACCTCTTCGGTCTCTCCTGAATAGGAGACAGCGAGCATCAGGTCATGTTCCGTGATCATGCCGAGGTCACCGTGGCTGGCTTCGGCAGGGTGCATGAAGAATGCAGGGGTGCCGGTACTTGCAAGTGTCGCCGCGATCTTGCTCGATATATGGCCGGACTTTCCCATCCCTGTCACTACAACCCGACCCGGCGTCGCCATGATCAGCTTGCAGGCGGCGGCAAAGTGCTCATCGAGACGAGTTCGCAACTGATCGACGGCACGCGATTCGATTTCGAGGACTTCGCGCGCCAGCGCGAGTAGTTCATCGTTGCTCAGGTTGCCGGACACAGGTGATTCTCAGGGCTCGATAGATTCTGCGGCTCGCCACATTCTATACGTTCTGGTTAACCACGTAGAGGAAGTAAGCAACATAGGCGGCCAAAAGGGCGATTCCCTCGAGGCGGGAGAGGTCGCTTTTGCCGTCGTAGTCGTAGGTCATCGCAAATAGCACGAGCGTGAACGCCACCATCACGAATATGTGCAATGACAGCACCGTGGGCGCGAGCGCGGAAGGCGCGATGGTTGCGGCAATGCCGATGACGGCCAGCAGATTGAAGATGTTGGAGCCGACGATGTTACCGATCGCAAGGCCGTACTCGCCCTTCAACGCGCTGACCAGGGATACGGTGAGCTCGGGCAGACTGGTACCGATGGCGACCAGTGTGACGCCGATGACCACTTCGCTGACGCCCAGGGTACGCGCGATCTCGATCGCGCCCTCGACCAGCAATTCGGCCCCGATCAGCAAGATGGCGAGGCCGAAGATCGACCAGATGATGGCGGCCTTCATACTGACGTGCGAAGGAATTTCGGCTGCGTAGTCTTCTGCCATCGGGTCGGACGCGGCGGACCGCATGCCCAGCCGGGCGAGCCAGATCATCACGATGACCAGACCGGTCAGCATGACGAGCCCGTCGATCCGCGACAGGAAGGTGTCCAGGAATAACGATACGGTCAGCAGTGAAACGGCTAGCAACGCGGGCATTTCCCGGCGTAATGTCGCCGAACGCAATTCAATGGGGCGCACGATCGCGACAGTGCCGAGTACCAGACCGATGTTGGCAATATTGGAGCCGATCGCATTGCCGAACGCGAGGTCCGGCTCTCCGCGCAGGGCGGCGACTATCGATACGAGAATCTCCGGCGCCGACGTCGCGAACGCGACGATCGTCAGTCCGATCAACAATGGCGCCACGCCCATGTTGCGCGCCGTTGCAGCAGCGCCATGGACGAATCGGTCTGCACCCCATATAAGGAGTACAAGGCCGCCAATTACCTCAACAATATTGAGAAGCATACGGTCATTATTGTGTTGAGCGACGGCATATACGGGTCAAGCCGACAGAGGCTTCCCGCGACCTTAGCCGACTCGGGGCGGCTATCATACACAATCAGGGCGGGGCATTGGGATACCGCGTGTGATAGCGGTACACTGCGCGCCCCGGGGCAACAGACACCGTATAACCGACATGCAACCTGCCGAGATTGAAGAGCTCATTATCGCCGGCTTCGAGGACGCTACAGTGCGGGTCGCCAGCGACGATAACCATCATTTCGAAGCACTCGTCGTTGCAGCCGAGTTCGAGGGCAAGCGGCCGTTGGCGCGTCACCAGCTCGTCTACAAGTGCCTCGGCGCGCTGGTGGGCGACGAGATTCACGCGCTGTCGATTAGTGCCATGACGCCTGACGAATGGCAACAGGCACGCGGAGCGTAGAGACCCTTGGACAAGCTATTGATCGAAGGCGGTACGAGCCTCTCGGGCCAGGTCCGGATCTCGGGCGCCAAGAACGCTGCGCTGCCGATATTGGCGGGCACGCTGCTGGCAACGAAGCCCGTTACGATTGGCAACGTGCCACACCTGAAGGATGTCACGACGACCATCTCGCTATTGCAGATGATGGGGGCGCAGGTCACCGTCGATGATCACCTGAATGTGGAAGTCGACGCGAGCGACGTCGCACACCGGACCGCACCCTATGAGCTGGTAAAGACGATGCGGGCGTCGATACTGGTGCTGGGTCCGCTGGTCGCACGTTTCGGCGAGGCTGATGTGTCCCTTCCCGGTGGTTGTGCGATCGGCGCGCGCCCGGTGAATTTGCATGTTGCGGGCCTGCAGACGCTGGGTGCCGACGTCGTCGTCGAGAACGGTTTCATCAAGGCGAGGGCCGATCGCCTCAAGGGCGGTCATATCGTTTTCGATACGGTCACGGTTACGGGTACCGAGAATCTGCTCATGGCAGCCGTGCTGGCCGATGGTGAAACCGTTCTGGAGAATGCGGCGCGGGAGCCGGAGGTCATCGACCTGGCCAAATTCCTGACAGATCTCGGCGCCAAGATCGAGGGTGCCGGCAGCAGCACGATTACCGTGCAGGGTGTTGCGCAACTCGGTGGCGGCTCATACAGCGTGCTGCCCGATCGCATCGAGACCGGCACCTACCTGGTTGCAGCCGCGGTAACCGGCGGGCGCATCAAGGTCCTTGACACCGCACCCGAGACCCTGGAGGCGGTTCTGATCAAACTCGGCGAGGCCGGCGCGGACATCCGCACAGGCGATGACTGGATCGAACTCGATATGCACGGCAAACGGCCGACGTCCGTCGATATCCGCACGGCGCCGTATCCGGCTTTTCCGACCGACATGCAGGCACAGTTCTGCACCCTCAACGCCGTGGCCGACGGCGTCGGTACCATCACCGAGACGGTGTTCGAAAATCGATTCCAGCACGTACTCGAGCTGCAACGCATGGGCGCGGACATTCAGCTGGAAGGCAATACGGCTATTTGCACGGGCGTCGAGCGGCTGACCGCGGCGCCAGTGATGGCGACCGACCTCAGGGCGTCTGCGAGCCTGGTGCTGGCGGGTCTCGCCGCAGCCGGGGAGACACTGGTCGACCGTATCTATCACATCGATCGCGGCTACGAGCGTATCGAAGAGAAATTCCGGCAGTTGGGGGCCACCATACGCCGCGTACCTAACTAGCCGCTGTGGGCGCCTGAAAAGATCTGTTACGGGCGCTCCGTCGCGATGACCGTCGTGCGAAACTCGTCGCCATTGCGCCAGGCGACGATCTCGACTTCATCGCCCGGCTCGGTGCCTGCCGCAAGCAGCAACGCCTGCCGCTTTTGCAGAAT
>DAOWGY010000096.1 GCA_030641695.1 Gammaproteobacteria bacterium | reverse complement strand
CGTGGTCGCCGGTAATGATCGCTGGCACGATGTCGGATGGCCGCACCAGCCAGGTCACAGGGGCCGCGACATCCGGCTTCGGAAGTCGCTCGCGGTGTGATTTGTCAATCCAGTCGCTGAACTGTGCGGGCCTCGCGGCGATCAGGATCAATCCCTTGCCGGCGTCGCGCTCCTTAATCTCGAGCAGACGCTCCACGGCTGCGATGTCGTCCGGCAAACAGCCGAGACCGAAGACGCCTTCGGTCGGGTAGGCGATGACCCCGCCGCCGAGCAGAACATCTGCGGCTCGCCCGGCTGTCATCATCGTCGTGTTATCTCCTGCTCAGGCAGACTTTTTCTTGGTAGCGGTTTTTTTCCTGGTTTTCTTTTTTGCTGGCTTCTTTTTCGCCGCTGCTTTTTTCGGCGCCGCCTTTTTCGCCGCTTTCTTCTTCGCTTTCTTCTTGCCGCGGCGGCCGCGCTCAGGCGCCGCAGCGAGCAATTCCTTGCACTCCTCCAGCGTCAGCGACTTCGGCTCGCGGTCTTTCGGCACGCGTGCGTTTTTGTTCTTGTCCGTAATGTAGGGTCCGTAGCGGCCATTTAGGACCTGGATTCCCTCGTCCTCGAAGTCCTGGATGATGCGGTTCGCGTCTTCGATTTTCTTTAGCTCGATGAGCTCGAGGGCACGCGGTAACTCGATGGTATAAGGATCGTCATCGCCGCGAATCGACACGTACTTGTCGCCGTAACGCACGTACGGGCCGAAGCGACCGACGCTCGCCGAAACGGCAAGCCCATCTGGTGTTTCGCCGAGTTTACGTGGCAGCTTGAAGAGCTCCATCGCGTCCTCGAACGTAATTTCGTTCATTTTCTGGCCGGGCCTGAGGCCGGCGAACTTGGGTTTCTCCTCGTCGTCCTTCGTACCGATCTGCACGAAGGGACCATAACGCCCCATGCGCACCGTAACCGGCTTGCCGCTCTTGGGGTCGGTGCCGAGTTCGCGCGCCTGCGCAACCTGCTCGCGCGTGACGGAGGTCTCCTTTTCCTCGCAGAGGTCGTGGAACGGTCGCCAGAAACTGTCCAGCAGTGGCACCCAGTCCTTTTCCCCGAGCGATACCGCGTCGAGATCGTCCTCGAGCCGTGCGGTGAAGTCGTAGTCGACATATTGCGTGAAATGGTCCGTAAGAAATCCGATGACGATTCTGCCGATGTCGGTCGGCAAAAATCGCTTGCCGTCCATTTCCACGTACTCACGATTCCTGAGCGTCATGATGATGCTCGCATAGGTCGACGGGCGGCCGATGCCATACTCTTCGAGTGTCTTGACGAGGCTCGCCTCCGTGAATCGGGGTGGCGGCTCGGTGAAGTGCTGCTCCGGGCGCAGTTCGTCGAGACTGATGACGTCGCCCTCGGTGATCTCCGGTAGCAACCGGTCTCCGTCGTCATCCTTGGCGTCGTCCTTGCCCTCCTGGTACACCGCAATGAAACCCGGTTCGACCAGCACCGAACCATTGGCGCGGAAACGGTGACCGTCGTCTTCCGGGCCTGCAGTCAGGTCTATGGCAACCGTGTCGAACACGGCCGGCACCATCTGGCAGGCCATCGTGCGCTTCCAGATCAGTGCGTAGAGTCTGAATTGATCGTCGTCGAGCGCGTGCTTGAGCTCCTCGGGCGGACGGGCAACGGACGTCGGTCGAATCGCCTCATGCGCCTCTTGTGCGTTCTTGGCCTTGGTCTTGAATTCGCGCGCGGCCTCCGGAACATTTTCCGGGCCGTATCGCTCGGCGATGACGTCGCGAATTTCCTCGACGGCGATAGCTGCGAGGGTCACCGAGTCGGTGCGCATGTAAGTGATCAGACCAACATTGTCTTCGCCCGGCAGTTCGATGCCTTCGTAAAGTTTCTGCGCCGTGCGCATCGTGCGCTGCGTATTGAAACCGAGCTTGCGCGACGCTTCCTGTTGCAGCGTAGACGTAGTGAACGGCGCCGCAGGATTGCGACGGCGTTGCTTTTTTGTGACGCTGATGGCTTTGAGTTCGCCGCCGGCGGCGGCGAGTACGGTCCCCTCGACCTCGCGCGCTGCATCCTCGTTTTCAAAGCTGAATTGCTCGACCTTGTCGCCCTTGTAGGAAATGAGTCGCGACATGAATGGCTGATCACCCTTGCTTACGTCGGCCTCGATCGTCCAGTACTCACGCGCCTTGAACGCCTCGATCTCGAGTTCGCGCTCAACGATCATCCTGAGTGCAGGGCTCTGTACGCGCCCGGCCGACAGGCCTGGCTGCACTTTCTTCCACAATAATGGCGACAAGTTGAAACCGACGAGGAAGTCGAGCGCGCGTCGTGCTTGTTGCGCGCCGACCAGGTCGCTGGAAATGTCCCTTGGACTTGCAATGGCTTCCTGCACGGCATGCTTCGTGATCTCGTGGAATACGACGCGATGCACGGGTTTGCTGTTCAGCGCTTGCCTTTCTTTCAGCAACTCGATGAGATGCCACGATATGGCCTCGCCCTCGCGATCGGGGTCAGTTGCGAGGTACAGCGCATCGGCCATTTTCAGGGCACGAATGATCGCCTTTACGTGTTTCTCGTTGCGCTCGATGACCTGGTACTTCATGGCGAAGCCACTGTCGGGGTCGACGGCGCCCTCCTTCGGAATGAGGTCGCGCACATGACCATAGGAGGCCATGACCTCGAAGTCTTTTCCGAGGTACTTGCTGATCGTTTTCGCCTTGGCGGGCGATTCGACAATAACGAGATTCTTGGCCATTCAACAAAAAACCGCAGTCAATGCCGCGGTTGAATTACATGCTTCATGGCAGTGTGTCAAGGAATTCGCGCTTCGAGAAGCGCTGCAACGGGTTAGTGAACGGCTCCGGTACTGTCGTCGAATACCAGATCTTCCATGCGCGCATAGGCGAGTTCCTGGCCTGGCTGACTGAAGAGAACCATGAGCACGACCCATTTGATTTGCTCGACGTCGATATCCGACGCTTCCAGCGCCAGCAGGCGATCCACGAGGATTTCGCGCTGCGAAGGCGAGAGGATGCCGATGTGCTCGAGGTAGGAAATATAACCCCGGCAAGCGACGTCGAGACGTTCCTGTTCGACGTCGTTATAGACGCGAGTGCCGTGAGCGGTCTGCGGATTGCAGGCCAGATCGTCCCGGTCGTCGGTCAGGCCCTCGAGCCAATCGAGTGCGCGGTCGATCTCCGCGTCGCCGAAACCTGCGCTCGCAAGCTCACCGCGCAGTTCACTCTGGTCGGATTCGGGGTTTTCATCGGTGTCGACGTCGGTTTCAAACAGGTACATCAGTACGTCGAGTACGTTTTCTTTCATGCCTGGAGCGGCTCCCTTGTCTGGCGTTTGACTAAATATCTAACTCAGTAATGAGTAGCGTCCCCCGGACAGCTTCTCGATCTTTCCGTCTAGCTCCAGGATCAGAAGCATGGAGGAAACCTGATCAATCGTCAATCCGGACTGCGCAACGAGATCGTCGGCACTCATTGCGTCGTGGCCCAGATAATCAAGGAGTTCTTTATACTCGTGATCGACGGCAATCGGCGGGTTCCCGGACGCCATTGATTCCACAGCTTTTTGCAGCACATGGCCTGCGAGCGGGGCGAGCTCGGCGACAATATCGTCAGCAGTTTCAACGAGTTTTGCACCCTGCTGGATTAGCTTATGGCAACCACGCGATAAGGGATTATGGATAGAGCCCGGCAGCGCGAAGACCTCGCGACCCTGCTCCGCGGCCAGCCTCGCCGTAATCAGCGAACCGCTGCGCCGCGCCGCTTCCACGACAAGCGTACCGAAACTGATGCCGCTAATCAGACGATTGCGTTGCGGGAACAGGCTCTTGTGAGGTTGCATGCCGAGTGGAAATTCGCTGACAAGGGCGCCGCTCGCAGCAATTTCGTGGGCCAGCTCACGATTGGCAGCAGGATAAACGCGGTCGATGCCGTGCCCCAGGAAAGCGATGGTAGGGGCATCGGCTGCGAGCGCACCGCGGTGTGCAGCCGCATCGATACCCTGTGCAAGACCACTGACGATGCAAAACCCGGTGCCACCAAGGTGCCGGGCGAATTCGAACGCATTGCGGCTGCCGGCGGTCGTGGGGTTGCGGCTGCCGACGATCGCGAGTGCGGGCAGATGCAGCAACTCCGGATCACCATTGATAGTCAGATAAGGTGGCGGATTGGGAATCTGCGCAAGCAATTCCGGATAAGCCTCGTCGCCCAGCCGGATCAGGTGGTGGCTTTCATGCTGTAACCACTCGTGCTCGAGCTCTTCTACGGCGGGGTCCGGGTTCTTCATACCCGCTCATCATACAGCGGCGCGAATTCGGCACTGCACGATTAACCGACCGCTTCTTAAAAAAACGGCGCCCGCAGGCGCCGTCTTCGTTGAATCGGATATTGGCGATCAGATCGGATTGCGAACGGTGTCGTGAATATGGATCGCTTGCGTCGCTTCCATAACCAAACCGTAACCGATGCGATCGTAAACCTTGAAGACCATGAGCGTGCCGGCCGGCTCGTCGGGCAAGCGTACCTTGCCACCGCCGATGCGGTCCTTGACGGTCTGACCTGTCTGATAAACGGTCAGTACATCGCCGACCGAAAGGCCGTCACGTGTGCCGCGGTTCAGAACGACGACCATGTATTGCCCGATCTGCGTGACACCGCCGACGACCGAAATAATGCGGCCGTCGATCGTGCTGCTCGGCGCCCTGGGATAGAAGTTCAGCGGGATATCCACAGACTCCGGGATCAGCTTGTCGCCAGGAATCGTTTCCTGAGTCGAGTCGGTCAAAGCGACCGTCGCCGGATCGCCGCTACGTCTCAGTGTGCCTTCGGCCACAAATCGACCCTGGTAGCCGATGAGCTTGTTGTCGTCAGGATCGATGAGGGGGCCGCGAACCTGTACGACGTTATAACGCGATCCAAGGGCTGCGTCGTCGATACCACGAACGTAGATCTCGTTGCCGGCAGAGGCCATGAGATGATCGCCGCGGGTGCTGAGCAGGTACGGCAGGCGATCGGCCTCGCGCCGTTCCAGCACCGCGCCACTCGACAGGAATGCGGATACGGACTCGTATGGAATACTCGTCACCGCCTGCGTGATCGGTGACACGCGGGCTTGCGGCGACATGCGGTACGTTGATGCGCGCACGGTCGTAACGCGCGGCAAACCGTCGATGTAAACGAGTCCCAGAACGTCGCCCGGATAAATAAGGTGCGGGTTCTCGATTTCCGGATTGATGTGCCAGATCTCCGGCCAGAACCAGGGGTCCTTGAGGAACGTCGCCGCAATGTCCCAAAGCGTGTCGCCGACCTGCACGACATATTCGTTCGGGTGATTGTCGGCGAGCGGTACGGGCTCACTGACACGTTCGATGACCGGGCCGCTGTATTCCGGCACCGACGACTGCGCGCTGCTGTCGTACGATGCGGAAGTCGGCGCACTTGCCGCGGCGGGAATCGCCGCGTCATCATCGCCGCCCGAAAACGGGTTCAGGGAGCATCCGGCAAGCATGGTGGTCAACGCAAGAGCGGTGAGCCGGAGAGGGATATTCAGGCTTTGTGTGCGGGGAAACATAGTTCGCGGGTGCTCCATATCTAATGGTTCAAACCGGGCTTTTCGCGGCGTTGCTATAATATGTCGTTCCGGCATTGCCGCGGCTGCCAATTACGTCACACTTCCGGCCCAAAAGGCGCTCGGGGAGGCCTCGTGTTTGGCGGCATTGTCCGACATCTTATTCAATAAAGTCAATCATTTAGACGTTTTTTATAAAATTTCACGCGAGATTCGGGCGGAATAATTATGTTCTACGGCGGTCATTTTGACCGACGAACCCCCCGCTGCGCTGCAGGCGAATTATGGCAAAACTGACGATTCTGGAGTTTCCCGACCCGCGACTGCGCAAGAAAGCGGCGCCGGTCGAGGCCGTCGACGACCAGTTGCGAATGCTCATCGACGACATGTTCGAGACGATGTACGCGGCGCCCGGTATCGGCCTCGCTGCGACGCAGGTAGACGTGCACCGGCGCCTGCTCGTGACCGACGTATCGACCGACAAGGACCAGCCGCACGTATTCATCAACCCCGAGATTCTCGAGAAGGACGGCGTCACCGTCACAGAAGAAGGTTGCCTGTCCGTACCGGGCTACTACGAAGAGGTGGAGCGCGCAGAACATGTCCGGGTGCGCTACCTCGATCGCGATGGCGCGGCACGCGAAGAGGAATTCGTGGGGTTGCTCGCTGTGTGTGTGCAACACGAGATCGACCATCTCAACGGCAAACTTTTCGTCGACTACCTGTCCGAGGCCAAGCGGCAACGCATTCGCAAAAGGCTCGAGAAAGAGCGGCGTCATCAAGGCGCTGCGGTTATCGTGTAAGCGGAATTCGCGGGTAGCAAAGCAACCATCATGACAAACCTCAGAGTGCTGTTTGCCGGTACGCCGGAATTCGCACTTGCGTCGCTGACGGCGCTCGTCGACGCAGGCATCAAACCGGTTGCCGTCATGACACAACCGGATCGCCCTGCAGGACGCGGTAAGCGCCTTAGTGCGAGCCCTGTGAAACGTTTTGCGCTCGAACAGGACATCGATGTACTGCAGCCGGAAACGCTGCGGGATGCCGATGTCGTTGTCGAACTTGCGGCGTTGTCTCCGGACATCGTGATCGTCGCTGCTTATGGACTGATCCTGCCGCAAGACGTGCTCGACATTCCACAGCACGGCTGCCTCAATGTGCACGCGTCGCTGTTGCCGCGCTGGCGCGGCGCGGCGCCGATCCAGGCGGCGATTCTCAATGGCGACACCGAGACGGGCGTCAGCCTGATGTCGATGACGGCGGGACTGGATTGCGGTCCCGTGTACGCGACGCAGGCGCTTGCCATCGGCAATGACGAGACGGCCGGCGAATTGCACGATCGGCTGGCCGGTCTTGGTGCCGAATTGCTGCTGCGGAATCTTGCTGCCATCGTCAATGGCGATCTCGAGGCCGTTGCACAGGATGACTCGCAGGGAAGCTATGCGGCGAAAATCGGCAAACAGGACGCCGTGTTGGACTGGCGTCGATCCGCGCAGGAATTGAAGCGGCTGGTTCGCGCCTACAATCCCGTGCCCGGAGCGTGGTTTGATCTCGACGGCCAGCGAATCAAGTGCTGGCAGGTCTCGATGCTTGACGACGTTGACGACGAGGCAGGGAAAGTCGTGTCGAGCGGGCGACGTGGAATTATTGTCGCCTGTGGCGACGGAGGCCTGATTCTCGAGTCCTTGCAACGACCCGGCAAGCGCCCGGTCACTGGCGCCGAGTTTTCGGCTGCCGTAAACCTGGCGGACAGGACACTGAGCGTTCCCGAGTGAGTGGCAGCAGGAAAGGTGCGCGCATCCGGGCGACGGCGGCAGAAACTGTCGATGCGGTCGTCAGCGCCGGGCGGTCGCTCGACGCGGCACTTGCGGACAGTGAGGGCAAGGTTGCTGCGGATGATCGCGCCTTATTGCGATTGCTGTGTTACGGCACACTGCGGCACCACTGGCGACTGCAGTCCTGGATCGATCGACTGATCAATCGGCCGCTGCAGGAGCGCGATAGCGTCATCAATGCGCTGCTCGCAATCGGGCTGTACCAGCTTACCGAGACCCGCATTCCGGATCATGCCGTGGTCTCGCAAACCGTCGAGGCGTCGCGTCTACTGCGACGCCCCAAGCTCGCGGGACTGATGAATGCCTTGCTGCGGCGCTTCGTGCGCGAGGACACCGCATCGATTGAGCCGGAGTCTGCCGAGGCTGCGCACAACCATCCGCAGTGGCTGATTGACGCCATTACCGCGGACTGGCCCGAGCATGCCGGGGATATTCTGTCGGCAAACAATGCACGTGCGCCGATGTGGTTACGCGTCAACTCGAGCCGGGAGACGGCAGCGTCGTATGCGGCGCGCCTCGAGGCGGAGGGCATGGCGAACGAGTGTTTCGAGGCGATTCCCGGCGCCGTGCGCCTGCAGGAGCCGGTCAGTGTCGACGATCTGCCGGGTTTCCACAAAGGCGTCGTCTCCGTGCAGGACGGAGCCGCGCAACTCGCTGCCCCCTGGTTACTCGCGGATATGCGTGGCCGCGTACTCGATGCCTGCGCGGCACCCGGCGGAAAAAGCGGACATTTGCTGGAACTCGGCGGCGCTGACATCGCTCTGACATGTGTGGAGAAAGACCAGGGGCGCTCGCGGGCCATTGCGGAGAACCTGGAGCGACTCGGTGTCAGTGCGACGCTTGTTTGTGGCGACGCATCAACACCAGAAGCATGGTGGGACGGTGAGCCGTTCAGCGCGATTCTCCTCGATGCGGCCTGTTCGGCGAGCGGCGTTATTCGCCGGCACCCGGACATCAAGTTGCTGCGTCGCGAGACGGACATCGAGCGGCTCGCGGGTGAGCAGCGGGCGCTGTTGGACAGCTTGTGGCGCGTTTTGGCGCCGGGTGGCCGCTTGTTGTACGTAACCTGCTCGGTGCTAGCGGCCGAGAATGATCACGTCGTGGCGCCGTTTCTCGAGGCGACGCCGGACGCACAGGAAAATGACGTGTTGCAAAATAACAACATCCGCGATGTAATGCACCGTAGGGCGTGTGGTTTCCAGCTTCTGCCGGGCACGGCGGGTATGGATGGCTTTTACTACGCCTGCCTTGAGAGAGCAGCCTGAAGAAAAATGTCACGAACAACAATCCAGGGTGTTGGCCGGCTTATCCGCCGTAGCATGATCGTCATCGCGGCGACCGCGCTGGTGAGCGCGGGATTTGCACAGGACCCGGTGCCGCGCGAGGGCTATTTCGAAGTTCGTTCGGCCTCGACCACGTTGCTGGGCGGTGTGCACATGCTCGATGCGCGCTTACAACTGGTGTTGTCGAGCGAAGCGCTGAATGCGCTGAACAGCGGCGTGCCATTGACCATCGAGCTGCAAATGCAGGTCATCCGGGTGCGCCGATTTTATTTGGATTCGCTCGACGCCGAACTGGCTGTTCGTTTCGAGCTCGAGTATCGCCCATTGAGCCAGCGCTACATCGTGCGCAATCTCAACAGTGGTGACCAGGACTCTTTCGCAACACTTTACTCGGCATTGAACAATCTCGGGCGCGTGCAGGAGCTGCCGGTCATCGATGAATCTCTGCTCGTGCCCAACCGGGCCTACAGAGTAAGGCTTCGCGCCCTGCTTGCTACGGAACAGTATTCGGCACCACTGCGATTGTTGTTCTTCTGGCGCGATCAATGGCAACTCAAGAGTGCATGGTACGAATGGTCGCTCGAACGCTAAAACGGGCATTTTATATGCTGCTGGCCGCATCCGGTGTGTTGCTGTCGCTGGTTGCGCTGTTTCTGCTGAGTGTGACGGGCCAGAACTCCGACGACTTCGATCGTCTCAACAACGTCATCCTCACGATCAATATCGCGGGTGTATTCCTGCTGTTGGTTTTGCTTATCGGCAACCTGATGCGCCTGCTGCGCGAATACAGGGAGAACGTCCCGGGCGCGAGACTCAAGGCACGCATGGTCGGCATGTTCGTCGGCCTTGCCATACTGCCGTTGCTGGTCGTGTTCTATTTTTCCGTGCAGTTCATCAATCGCGGCATCGATACCTGGTTCAACGTCGAAGTCGAAGAAGGCCTCAACAACGCGATCAAGCTGAGCCGTGCCTCGCTGGAGCTGCAAATGCGCGATCACCTTTCTGCGACCCGGCAAATCGCACGGCAACTCGCGAACGTCAACGAGCGACAGTTCGTTTTCGAACTCAGCATGTTGCGGCGCGAGGCCGGCGCCGGCGAAATCACGCTGTTCGGCCGCAACGCGCAGATTCTCGCGACCAGTTCGGACAGTTCGGCTGCCGCGCTACCACGGCCACCGATTGACGAGATGCGGATGCTGACCGAGCGCAATCCGACATTCGTGAGCCTCGACCCGCTCGAAAGCGGCCGCTATGAAATTCGAACCGCCGTGTTGTTCACGATACGCGGCCGGGCCGAGCCCATTGGCGTGATCCAGGCGCACTTCCCGGTTGCAGATCGACTGAGTCGCATGGCCGCCAGCGTCGAACGTTCGCAGCGCGAATATCAGCAACTCGTGTTCCTGCGCGAGCCGCTGAAAAATGCGTTTACGCTGACGTTGACGGTCGTGCTGATGCTCAGTCTGCTGGCGGCAATCTATGGCGCATTCGTCTTGTCGCGGCGACTCGTCGCACCGATCCAGGACCTCGTTGCGGGAACCCGTGCGGTCGCAGCGGGTGACTTCGACACGCGATTACCGTCGCCGGCACGTGACGAAATCGGATTTCTGATCAATTCTTTCAACGACATGACGCAGCGCCTTGCGGCGGCGCGGCGTGAAGCGAGCCTCAGCCAGGCGCTGGTCGAGGCGGAGCGCACCAATCTCGAGGTCATTCTTGCGCGGTTGTCGACCGGTGTCGTCGCGCTCGATGCCGATCTTCGGATTCGCACCGCCAACCAGGCATCCGGCGCGATCCTCAACGTGGACCTCAGCAATTGCGTGGGCGAATATTTGCCGGACGTCGCGAAAAACGAGCCGTTGCTCGATCAGTTCGTCGATGTGGCGCAAGTGCATCTGAGCGCCGGCGAAACCGAATGGCGCGAGCAGATCGTGTTGCGCGGTGAAGTCGGGCGGCGTGTGCTGACTTGCGCTTGCACCGCGTTGCCCGGTGATGAAGACAGGCCGGCCGGTTACGTCGTCGTATTCGACGACATCACGGCATTACTTCAGGCGCAGCGCGATGCCGCCTGGGGTGAGGTCGCGCGCCGCCTCGCGCACGAAATCAAGAATCCGCTGACACCGATACAACTGTCAGCCGAACGTCTGCGGCGTAGGTACCTGGGTGAGATGCCGGCGGACGAAGCGCAGGTCCTCGATCGTGCCACACATACGATCGTGCAACAGGTTGAGGCAATGAAAGAGATGGTCAATGCGTTCAGTGACTATGCGCGTGCACCGGACATGGACATGGACAACTTCGACCTCGACAAGCTGGTACATGAGGTGGTCGATCTGTACCGGACCCAGGACTCTGGCGTGACGATCGTCGTCACTTCCGATCCAACGATGCCACCTCTCGAGGCCGACATCGGTCGGATACGACAGATTTTGCACAACCTGATTCGCAATGCGACCGAGGTACTCGAAAACGTCAGCGATCCTCGCATCGATGTTCATGCCAGTGTAGCCGAGTTCGGCGGCATTGAGTTTGCACAGATCAAGGTCGAGGACAACGGACCAGGGTTCGACACGGGATCGATCAGCCAGATATTCGACCCGTACGTTACAACCAAGCCGAAAGGAACCGGGCTTGGGCTTGCGATTGTAAAAAAACTCGTCGAGGAACACGTTGGAACGATCCTCGCCAAGAACCACAAGGACGGCGGTGCGGTTATCAGCATCAGACTGCCGATCAATGAGGCGGCCCGCGAAGCGATGATCGCGAAAGGGACGGGTCGGGCCGAAAAGAGGAGGGAAAGGGCATGAGCAACTCTCAGGTGCTCGTGGTTGATGACGAAGAAGATATTCGTGCGTTGATCCAGGAAATTCTGTCGGAAGAAGGTTACGGCGTGACCGTCGCGGCGAACGCAGACGAAGCGAGGTCCGCGCGCGGTGGCGACAAATTCGACCTCATTTTGCTCGACATATGGATGCCCGACACGGATGGCATCACCTTGTTGCGCGAGTGGTCGGAAGGAGGTGACCTGAATTGTCCCGTCGTCGTCATGTCAGGACACGGCACAGTCGATACGGCCGTTGAGGCGACCCGCCTCGGCGCGCATGACTTCGTCGAGAAACCGTTGTCACTGGCGAAGCTTTTGCGCACCGTCGAGGGCGCGCTCGAGTCGGCCGGGAAACACGGTGCCGGGGCGCGTGGCATGTTGCCCTCACCGCTGGCGCCGGTTGGACGAAGCGAGCTGATGCAGGCGCTGAGGGAAAAGGTGCAGCAATACGCACGGCACGACGCGGCTGTCTTGCTGAGCGGCGAGCCGGGCACCGGCCGCGGTGCCTTCGCGCGCTACATGCACGCGCTGAGCCGGCGAGCCGAAGAGCCGTTGATCAGTCTTACTGCCGCATCGTTGACCGACAACAATGTCGAAGAAAATTTGCTGGGTAGTGAGAGGGACGGCGAAGTGCACATGGGGGCCTTCGAGAAGGCAAACCGTGGCACGCTGGTCATCGACGAACTCGCTGACCTCAATGCGACCGGCCAGAAGATCCTGCTCGGCGTGCTCGAGGACGGCCGCTTCACACACGTCGGCGGCGGTCAGTCGGTAGAACTCGATGCGCGCGTCGTAGCGACCATCGATGCGGGCTACAAGGCAAAGGTTGAATCCGGCGAATTGCGGCGTGACCTCGTCGCGCACCTGGGGATTCTCAGCGTGCGCGTGCCGCCACTACGCGAGTATGCAGAAGACGTGCCCGAGTTGCTTACCTACTATGTCGACAAGCTGGTCGATTCCGAAGGGCTCGGATTCCGCCGTTTCAGCGTCGCGGCACAGAACCGGCTCAGGAATTATCCGTGGCCGGACAACGTGCGGGAACTGAAGAATCTTGTCAGGCGCCTGCTGATGGCGGACACCGAAGACGACATCTCACTCGAGGAAGTCGAGGCCGAGATTTCAAGTGCCGCACCGATCGACGAGCCGCTCGTCAAACAGGACCTGCTTGCACTGCCGCTGCGCGAAGCGCGGGAGCAGTTCGAGCGCGCGTACCTGCAGCAGCAACTCGTGTTGTGTGATGGCAAGGTGGGCCAGCTCGCCAAGCGAGTCGGCATGGAGCGGACGCACCTCTATCGCAAGTTGAGATCGCTTGGTGTCGATTTCAAATCGGTGGGTTCTGACGAGTAAAGCGCGGCGGGCCGGGTGTTGTTGGAGCGCTTCTCGAAGCGCGATCCGCCGATCATTGATCGCGCGCCAAGGCGCGCTCCAACAGGGATGTCTGCGAGGCGGGCTGACGGGGATGTTTTTCGAGGAAGTAAAGCGGACCGAAGGGAGCCATGACGAGAAAAAGCATGCCCGCAGCCCGCCTCACTCAGTCCTCGGCGGAGACGGATTTGAAGTCCACGCCGAGCGATCTCAACTTG
>DAOWGY010000159.1 GCA_030641695.1 Gammaproteobacteria bacterium | reverse complement strand
TCCCGAGGAATTTCCTGCGATCAATACTCATGCGTCGCCTGTCGACAGGACTTCAATCGAACAGCTTGTCAGCATCGCTGGGTGGGGTATCAGACGCATCCGACACCAACTCGCTTTCACCGAACAGGACCTCGAGCGATTGCCTGGCCTTGTCGGCCTTCTCTTTTGTTGCCGGATTGAAGGCGTCTTCGCTCGGGACAAACCAGTCACAGAAATTCTGGCGCTCCTTGTCGCTTACGTCCTCGGCATCCTCTTCAAGGCATTGAGCGGGCACCGTGGCATCGAAATTGCGGCACATTCGGCAGACATGCAGATGCGCGCTGCATTCGGGGCAGGCCTCCCGGCGAGATAGCGGCAGCAACAATGACGCCAGGGCCGCGCCGCAGCGAAAACAGGCAATGTTGTGGCTCACGCTAATACGCTCCCGTTCGAAGCGGAAAGTATAGCGCCTTGCTTGACAGGCCGGGCCTGCTGACGGCCCGGCTGCGTCACTTCACGTCAAAGATTCAGTTGCGCCGGAACGAAGTCGTCCATGACGGCATCCTTGAGAATGTCCGGTGGCAACATACCCTGCGCCAGAACAAAGTCATGGAAAGCCTGTTGATCGAACTTGTCCTTCAGTTTCAGCTCGGTTTGCGCCCGCAGCGCCTGCATCTTGCTGTAACCGTAGTAATAGGCCGTCGCTTGCCCCGGAATCCGATAGGTGTAGCGTTCAATTTCATTTTGCGCCCACGACTCGCCTACCGCCATGTCCTCCACGATCAGTCGCTTCGCTTCTTCAGGCGTGATCATGCCGAGATTCAACATCGGATCGAGGAACATGCGGCCCGCACGCATCAACCGGTACTGCAGGCTGATCATCTGCGCCTCGAGCGGCAAATACGGGCGCACGATCGCCTCGGCATACAGGCCCCAGCCTTCGACGTTGGCGCTGTTCAACGCGAACACGGCGCGCGCGACGGACACTCCGGACTCGATGACGCTGGAGAATTGCATTTCGTGCCCCGGACGCGCCTCGTGCGCAGTCAGGGTCCAGGAGCCCGCAACATAGGTATCGTCGGTCTGCTGCCAGCTGCCGTCATCAAATTGCTGTAATTGCGGAATGACGAAAAACGGATACTCGCCCGTGTTGCCGATGAGGCGCGGGATATCGAGATGCGGCGCCGGCTGCACGGCGGTCTCCGCCTCTGACGCGATCCGGATACCGGCGTCCCGCTCAGGCAGGCTGATGATGTTCTCGCGGACGATGATGTCCTCGATCTCACGCAGTACCGCATGGTAATGATCCAGCAGTTTGTCGCCATCGATCGCCCCGTCGCGCTTGAGTAATGCGATTACTTCGCGGTAGTCGTTGGTCTCATAGCCCTGCTCTCGGGCGATCAGCGGCGCGAGCGCCTCCATCTCGTTGCGGATGTCCATGTAGCCCTTGGTCGCCTGCTCGATCAGGTCGAGCGGCGCGGCGTCCACGCCCCAACCCCGCAGCGCGTCTTCGTACAGGACCGCCGGCAGGCGATAGTCCGCGCGCGCGCGCGGCAGAATCTCGGCGCGCACCCAGTCATTGTATTCGCGCAGCTGACGGGCAAGCACCGCGTAGGTTTCCTGCCAGCCCTCGAGGTCGGTGTCGGTGAGCAACTCCTCGATCCCGGCAATCATCGAATCAGCACGCTGCATATCCTGCATGACCTCACCGCGGTAAGGCCCGACGAGTCCGTCGACGTCAAAGCGCTCGGCGGTTCTGTCCATCGCGAGTTCCGTGAGCGACTTTTCGGCGCCCACGAGTCCTGCGTATTTCTTCATACGTACGATCGCCGCGGGATATCGCTCGCGGGGAATCTGTGGATCGACGAGACCGCGAATGCCGAGGAATACGGTTTGGCTCAGATTGAAGTACGGCAACATATGCTCACGATTCAATCGAGCGCTGCGCATACTGTCTTCAACGGCCTTGATCAGGATGCCGAGATCCTGATGCACTTTGCGATCCGTCTCTGTATCACGCCTTTTCTGCAATTCCGCGAGTGCGGCTTGCGACGCTTCGATATTGCGTTCGAACACGTTTGGACGAAAATCGATGATGTTTTCATCGACCCCGCTGACGCCAAAACTTGCGGCATTTTCGGGATTAAACTCCGCGAACACTTCAAGGACGACTTGTGCATGCTCGTTGCTTTTTTCGACCCAGTCGCTGTCCGTCGCAGATACCGAACCCGCAAATATGACAGCGCCAATCGCGGCAACTGCCGCGGTATGAAATTTTCTCATTAATGATCTCCGGAGCCGGCGCACTCGCGCCACATTACTGTTTGGATGCCTGTGTGACCAGAATGGGTGCAAATTGCTCCCGAAAATTTCCTGCGATCGTGCGCGTGAATCCCGCAGCTGATCCACGCCTGATCGGCATTTTTATAGATTAGACATTAAGTAAACAATATTAACTTCTGTTTTTATTATCTATTTTCAGGACTTTTGCTCCACGTATATCGCCATTACGCAGGTCCAGCAAGGCCTGGTTGGCGGACTCGAGCGGATAGGTTTCGGTTGCGACGTGCAGTGGGATGTCTGCCGCAATGGGCAGGAATTCGGCAATATCCCGGCGGGTTACGTTGGCGACCGTCTTGAGTTCTTTTTCCAGCCACAGGTGGTCCTCATAGCGAATACCGGCCAGCAGTTGCCGGTCCGAGTCCTCCTTGCGAATTGCATTGATGACCAGCCGTCCTCCCGGACGCAGGCGTTCCAGGGCCGCTATGACCGGCTTCCAGACCGGCGTTGTGTCGATGATGGCGTGCGCAGGCTCCGGAGGACGATCCTCCGTGTCACCACTCCAGTCCGCACCGAGTTCAATGGCAAACTGCTGCTCCGTATCGCTCCTTGCAAAGACGAATACCGGGCTCTCGGGATAGAGGTACTTGCAGAGCTGCAGGACGAGATGTCCCGAGCCACCGAACCCGGTAAGACCCAGCACCTGGCCGTTCTCGAGGCCCGTCAGGCGCAACGACCGATAGCCAACCGCACCGGCGCACATTAGCGGTGCGGCTTCGACGTCGTCGAATACATCAGGGATCGGGCAGGCGTAGTTTTCGGCAACCGTCATCAACTCGGCATAGCCGCCGTTGGCATCGCGTCCCGTGGCCCGGAACGCGTCGCTGATATTCTCTGTATCACTGCCGTCCGAGGAGTGGATCCAACCGACACCGACGCGGTCACCGATCACGAATCGGCTGCAGAGATCCCCCGCAGCCACGACCTGCCCTATTACCTCGTGGCCGGGAATGATGGGCAGCGCCGGCGGCGGTGTTCTGCCCTCGATTTCGTCGAGTTCCGTGTGACAGACCCCGCAGGCACTGACCCGAATGAGGATCTCGTCGTCGGCTGGCACGGGGTCGTCCACGTGCGCGAGTTCCAGCGGCGCCGGGTTGACGTCGAGGCTCGTTGTCGAGCGCAGCAGCATCGCCCGCATGATCACGCTCCTTTACGATGCGAACACCAAAGTATAAAGGCTGGCGGCGGCAATTTGTCGCTCTACACTATTGCGACTACACTCCCGATACCTTTGGCGCATGATCGAGGTTCGAGCGATGCAACCAGTTAAAAACCTAAAGCTCATTTCTATTGGCCTGTGCCTGATCCTGTCCGGTACCGCGTTCGCACAGGATGTCGCGAATGATCAGGCTGATGTCTGGTCCGTCGTCGAGCGGCAATGGGAGGCGGTCGAGAAAGGAGACAAAAAATGGGTGGAGCGTTTCCTTGTCGATGAATTTTCAGGCTGGCAGAAAAACTCTCCGGCACCGCGCGACAAGTCCTCGACCCACATGTGGGATCGCTTTAATGCATCTCAGGGTAGTGTGGTCGCCCACGAGTTGTATCCTCTCGCGATCATCGTGCACGGTGATGTGGCCGTTGCACACTACCTCTATACGAGCGCTTTCAAGGACAGCGAGGACGACGTCGAGGTGAACAATGGCCGCTTCAGTGACGTTCTTGTGCGCACCGAGGACGGCTGGAAATTTCTCTCCTGGCACGGCGGCGACGACAAGTAACATAAGGCGGCACGTTAAGCGCCGGTTAAGCTAGGTACGGCTACTCTCGTCTGCAACGTGGACAAACTCGTCCACATTTGCAGGACCGGGAGGCCGTATGAACGCCTTACGATACACCGTCACAATCAGCCTGTTTTCGCTGTTTGCCCTGAGCGTCGCGGCGCCAGCTAACGCGCAGGTTCCTGTCGATGCGAACGGAGATCCCGTCGCAAGTTACGATCCCGTCGATACGGAAGCGCCAGCGGGAAACCAGGATATTCCGCTGCTGACTACAATCGAGCTACAGGATCTCGTCGGACCGATCGCACTGTATCCCGATGACCTGCTTGCCGTTGTTTTGCCGGCATCGACCTACCCGTTGCAACTCGTGCAGGCGCAGCGATTCCTCGAGGACCTCGAGCAGGACCCCTCGCTCACACCGTCGGAAGACTGGGATGACTCGATCATCGCAATTCTCAATTACCCTGAAGTCGTGGAACTCCTGAACGAGGACCTCGACTGGACCTGGCGCCTTGGAGAGGCTGTTGTCGCTCAGCAGGCAGACGTCGTCACGGCGGTCGAGGGTTTTCGTGATCGAGCCTATACCGCCGGCAATTTGCAGAGCGACTCACACCAGACGATCACTCACAATGAAGGCACGATCGAAATTACGCCTGTCCAGGAAGACGTAATATACGTGCCCTATTACGAGCCCGAGAACGTCGTCGTCTATCAGACGCGCCCGGTTTATTATTACTACCCGCAGGCATATCCAGTTTATTACTATCCGTATCCGGACACCTACGCCTTCAACCGTGGTTTTTTCTGGGGCGTTACAACGGCTTTCACCGTGGGTTGGCTGACGGACAGTGTTCACGTCATGCACCACAGCTACCACGGCCACCCGTACTACGGACACCATTACTGGAACGGCTTGTGGTACCGGCGCCCGTCGATCCATATTCACAACAATTACTATTCGAGCAACAACTACTCTGTCTCGAGGCATCGCTACAGTCACGGCGACTACTGGCGTCCGCGTTACGAGACAAGACGGCGACTGAGCAATCAGCGCATTACGCGCAGCAACTACTACGCAAATAACAGCACGCGCCAACGGACCTATTCGGACCGGCAGTCGCGGTCCGCGACCGCACGGGTTCAGCCGGCCCGTAACACGGAAAGAACGTCGACAACGCGCCGACAGACTCATACGACTGGTTCATACAACACACGGACCACACGGCGATCGTCGCAGCAAACGACCGTCTCGACGACGCCCAGGCGCACATCGCAACAGTCGCATACGTCTCGCAATTCGCGCACAGACCGGTCTCAGCGGCAAACCGTCGTACAAGCACGTGAGTCCCGGCCACCGCAGACGCAGCGTCACGACACTCGCGGATACGACACTCGCCGCAGCGACAGTCGTGGCAACGAGCGCCGTTCCGATAACCGCAGCGTGCGCCAGGCGCCAGTGGCTACACAACGCGAGCCAGCCCGCAACGCGGAAACGCGAAGAAGCGAAAAAAAT
>DAOWGY010000072.1 GCA_030641695.1 Gammaproteobacteria bacterium | reverse complement strand
TAGTTCGCGAGGTACTCGTCCGGCAAAAAGATGACTTCGTCTGCGGCGAGCGATTCTACGATTTCGACCGCATTGCCGGATGTGCAGCAAACATCTGACTGCGCCTTTACCTCGGCAGAAGTATTTACGTAGGTGACGACGGGCACGCCCGGATGGTGCCGACGCAATTCGCGGATGTCAGCCGCAGTAATGGATTCGGCGAGTGAGCACCCGGCGCGCAGGTCGGGAATCAGGACAGTCTTGTCGGGGTTGAGCAACTTGGCCGTCTCAGCCATGAAATGCACGCCCGCGAGCACGATAACGTCGGCGTCCGTGTCGACGGCACGTCGCGCCAGCGCCAGGGAGTCGCCTGTAATGTCGGCGACGCAGTGAAAAATCTCCGGCGTCTGGTAGTTGTGCGCAAGCACGACCGCGTTGCGTTGTTTCTTGAGTTCGTTGATCGCGGCTACGTACGGCGCATGAATCGCCCACTCGACGGACGGGATGACGGACCTTACGCGTTCGAACGACGCCGCGGTTGCCACGGCGAGTTCCGGCGTGTATTCAAGATTGGCTAACATGGATCACCTGAAGTTCGGTGCTTGCTTGATGAGGAACACTGCTAAGAACTAAATATGCTCGATTTGAGCATATTTAGTAATACTCACTCAGAGCATATAGTGTGTCAAGCCAGCCTCGAACATCCGCCGGCGGATGAGTAGAAAACCTCAATGAAAGAAAAAGTTACGCAAACCATCGTCAATCTGATTGCCGTTATCGTTGCGGTCACGGACGACACGCCGCGCGTCCTGATCGTCGACCAGGGCTCTGATCAGGCCGCCGGCTACAGCCCACTCGCCCTGCCGAACGGCCCGTTCGAGGCAGCCAGTCACCCGAGCCTGGAAAGCAGCCTGCGGCGGTGGGTGGAAGCCCAGACGGGTCTGGATCTCTATTACGTAGAGCAGCTTTACACGTTCGGCAACCGCTTCCGTGACCCTGCCGAAATCGATGGTGGTGCGCGCGTTGTGTCTGTCGCGTACATCGCGTTGACTCACGAAGATCCCGTAGCGACAAGCGGCGCCGAGTGGCACGACTGGTACAGCTTCTTTCCCTGGGAGGACTGGCGGCGCAGCCGGCCAGCCATTCTCGATGAACACATCGAACCGTCGTTGCAGCAATGGATAGGTGGGGCTCGCAGCGAGTCAAAGCGCAAACAGCGACAGGAGCGGGTCAACGTGACTTTTGGAAGGGCAACGGCCTCGGACATGGACGCCGTACTGTCGCTGGAGCGGTTCGAGTTGCTCTATGAAGCGGGACTCGTGGCCGAAGCACAGCGTGATTCCAGCGCTGCAAGAAAGAAACCGCTCCCGGAAAACAGCGCGGCGTTCGAAAAAATGGGTGCTGCTCTGGCTTCCGACCATCGACGAATTCTCGCGACCGCGCTCGGTCGCTTGCGGGGCAAACTCGCGTACCGGCCTGTCGTTTTCGATCTCATGCCGGGCGAATTTACGCTGCTGCAATTGCAGAGAGTTGTCGAGGCACTCAGTGGTGCACGATTGCACAAGCAGAATTTTCGGCGTCTCGTGACGTCGGGTGATCTCGTGGAAGCCGTGGGACGTACGTCGACCGTCGGGCGTGGCAGGCCCGCTGAAATGTTTCGATTCCGCCGTGAGGTGCTCGGTGAAAAACTCACCGTAGGAGTAGCGCGGCCAATAATGCGTAGCCGCGCAAGCTGAACAACGGTCCGGCTCAGACTGAGCTAGCCGGATGTCCCGTTGCCAGGCATCAGCCTGTAGACCGTTGCACCGTCGGCTGCCTCGGTACGAGCCAACCAATCCATTATCGATTCTGCAAACAACCGTAGTTGTTCCCGGTCGGAATCTATGGACAGGCTGCCCGCGACCTCGCCTACCAGGAACGGTGGCACGATATCGCGATCGTTATGGTCATAAACCCAGAGTTTCGCGTTGCGATTGTCCATGTCGTATTCGTTCATGACAACCGCGCGACCTCGAGCGCGAAGAATACGATCAGCACGCCCCAAACCCAGACCCAACCGTAACGCCCCTGGCGCGGTGCAGTGGCCAATTTCGCCTGTTGATTCCTGTCCATTAGTCGTCTCCCGTCAAGGCCGACCCTCAGCATCGGCAAGGGCAGCGGCATTGACGCCAATGATCCGCATCAATGGCTTTTCGCTCTTGTCGGAATGCCTTGCTGATTGGTCATTTCCGGTCATTCGACATAACGTACAAGTATGTGATTTAAATCACATTTTCTTAGCAAGGGTCGGTCGGATTGGGGGTTTTGGGATGCCGTGTATGGCGCCGTCCGGCGATCAGGTGGATAAGTGACGCTTGCGAATACCCGGCGTATTCGGGAGGTGCAGCATGCAGGACATTTTCTGGGGCGTAGTCATCATCGCAATCGGCCTGTTCATGGGCGGATCGGGTTTCCTGGGCGAGCTCACGCTCGTGAACTTCCTGTTTGACGGTCTTGGCGTGTTCTTCATCGGCAAGGGTGCGATGTCCATGGTCGGGCAGCAGGAACCGACTGAGTAAGCAAATCCGGACTATCTGCCTGAAGACCGAAGGTCCGAAAGCCGTTGGCACGTTGCAGTGGCCGGCCCCGGATGTCGCTCTGATCATTGACCAGGCGATGCCTTAATCGAGGTTCGGCAGTCCCTCGAGAACCAACAAGTAGTAACTGACGATACCCACGACCTCGTCGTTTTCGACCACCGGCGCATGACTGATGCCGAAGTTATCGAACAGCCGCGCACAGTAACGAATGTCCATGCCGGGTCGGACCGAGATGACAGGCTTCGCCATTATCTCGTACACGTTGATCCGTTCCGGCGCGCGGTCTTTCGCAATGACCTGCTTGGCGATGTCGGAGAACAGCAGCATGCCGTACTCGTCGTTCTCGTGTCTTTTTTCGACGATCAGGCAGGTTGCTTGCACGCGCTTCATCGTGCGCAGAGCTTCGAACACATCGGTACGGCCATTGACGAACGTCACTTCCTTGCGCATGACATGACGCACGGGAATGTAAGCTGGCAGGCTCATAGCTGCTCCTCCACTTTTTCTGCTAGTTCTTCCGCCTGGTGCATGACGCCGAGTGCGTCCTCGACGTTCAGCTGCAAGGCGAGACCAGTGCCCGGTTTCGCGTCGAACTCGCCGACCGAACCGATTTTCTCGAGGATGTCCCGGCTCATATGACGCTCCACCAGCAACATCACCACGTCCGTTTGCGAGGTCAGCGACAAGCCGAAGAAGCTCTTGTGGGCCTGGTAACCCTCCCCACGCGCATGATTGATAACCGTACATCCGGTCGCACCGGCATCACGAGAGGCCTCGATAATCGCTTCTGTCTTCGAGTCCTCAACAAATACGATAAGTAGTTTGAACTCCATCAGTTTTCCTCCCGATAAGTGGATTCTGCACGATTCCGAGCGTGCTTTTTCCCGGTCGTGCGAATTCGCTCCATAAGCGCTGTGAGTTGTGCGTACGCGAGCACCGAAATAATCGGGAAAAGACTCGCGAAAGCGACCAGTCCAAAGCCGTCGAGCAACGGACTGCGACCGGGCACGGTCTCGGCCAGGCCGAGTCCGAGCGCGGTAACAAGGGGAACGGTTACGGTCGACGTTGTTACGCCGCCGGAATCATAGGCAAGCGGAATGATCAGGCGAGGCGCCCACACCGTCTGGATCATCACGATGACGTAGCCAACCAGGATAAATAATTGTAAAGGCAAACCTGTGATGATGCGGAAACAGCCGAGGCTGACGCCGACTGCGACGCCGATGGCCACTGCAACACGCAGTCCCCACACTCCGATCGCGCCACCTGACGTATCGTTTGCTTTCATCGCAACGGCGAGCAAGGCCGGTTCCG
This sequence comes from Gammaproteobacteria bacterium, assembly GCA_030641695.1. Lineage (GTDB taxonomy): Bacteria > Pseudomonadota > Gammaproteobacteria > Steroidobacterales > Woeseiaceae > UBA1847. Next base: position 2,192 of record DAOWGY010000072.1, on the reverse strand, counting down.
CGATGGTGGTAGCGAATCCGATGGCCAGCGCAAAAACATAAACCCACGTGTACGCACTCCAGTCGATCGCAACCGCGTCGACACCGCGCGTCAGAAACTCCGGATTGGTCAGTTGTTGCGCCATCAGGCGGCCAAGAGGGAACAACGCCTGCTCGAGGCCGACGAGAAACAGGCCGAGGCCCAATACCGTGAACACCAGGCCCGCCAACAGGCGCCGAAAATTCCTGAGGGGTTGGCGAATGACGAAGACCTGAAAGGCTCCAATGAACATCACGACGGGCAACACGTCGCCCGACGTTGCCAACAGCGTCTCCAGCGCAGACTGGATCAGAACCACGCGACGATGCCTCCGTACGCCAACACGAAGATAATCGGAGTGAGCGATGCAAAGGCGATCAATCCGAATCCGTCCGTCATGGGATTTCGATCGCGCAGCGATGACGCCATGCCGACGCCGAGCGCGGCGACCAGCGGCACGGTCACCGTCGACGTCGTCACACCGCCCGAGTCATAGGCGATACCGACAATGTCGGGAGGCGCAACCGTCGTCATGCCGATAACCAACGCGTAGCCGGAGATGATCATCACTGGCAGTGACCATGCCAGTAGTATGCGCAACACGCCGACGATCAGCGCAACCCCCACCGACAGTGCGACGGTTATTCGAAGTCCGAGGAGGTAATTGGCGCGCGCTGCGTCGGTGTCTGCAATGGTACCCGCGCCCGCCGCAACCTGCGACGCCTCCTTCGCGACTGCCGTCAAGGCAGGCTCCGCGATGGTCGTGCCGAATCCCAGCAGGAAAGCGAAAATCAGGAGCCAAAAGACGCTGCCCTTGCGCGCGAGGGCGAAGGCCAGTGACTCGCCGATCGGGAACAATGCCAGCTCCAGCCCGAATACGAACATCGTCAGACCCAGCAGCACCAGCACGGCTCCGATGGCAATACTCAGTGCGCCGTCGAGCGGCTCCTGAAGGACGACAATCTGAAAGAACGCGATGACAATGACGATCGGCGCAAGATCCCGACTGCTCCCTGCCACGTGTTTCCACAGAGTGCGCAGTGTTTTGGTCATCGCGGATAGTCGACTATGGAACGGAGAGTCCGTGCAACAGTGTACCTGATACGAATGCATCGATGATCGCACTGGCGCCGGCGACCTGCCTGCCACTTCTCAGATCGTAGTCGTCGTCCGTGTAACCCCACCAATCCCAGCAACCCTTCGGGTTGAACAGGCTCGCTTCTATTTGCGGATAAACGACAACGATACGGTTGGTCTCGGCCCACTCGTTGAAACCCGCCTGGCGCGCGAATCGGTCTGCAATGAATTCCGCGCCCTGGACGCAGCCATGAAACGCGATGTGCAGGCGACAGTCATCCGTCGCAGTGGCGCAGCCGGATGGTACGTAGGCGAAACCCTCGTCCGCGACATCACTGCCTGAGCCGAAGAAAGCCGACAGGTCGATCGCGATCAGCTTGTCGGGATCCGCTTCATCCGCGCGCGCCTGCAATTCACCGTACAGGTGGCGCAGCAATTCACCGGCCACGTCGTAATCGCAGGCATTGATGTATTCGCCGCCCTGCTCGTCGCAGGCGCTGCCTTCGGCGACCGTTGGCCAGCCATGCACCGACTCGATGTGGTTGACGCGCTCGATGTTCTCTTCCGCGACGAACGCTGCGTAAAACTCCACCAGCGCGTCTCCGGCCTGCGGCGATACGACGGCGTCAGCGGGACTATGGTAGACCCAGACCCTTGCGTCGCGGATGGCGTCGTTCGCGGAGATCGTCCCGGCGGCTGCCGCGTCCTCGGCGAACTTGATCATCGGCTCGGCACTGAGACCGGCTCCCTTCATGCAATGCCCGCGTGCGGTTTTGACGTCACCCTCGGCGCAGTGATACGGGCCACCGGCGACCACGGCGACACCACCGATCTTCTCCGCGTACGCGACGTGCGCTTGCACGGCCATGTAAGCACCTGAAGAAACGCCAGACACTGAAATTCGACTCCGGAGTACGTCGTCGTAGTCGATGGGCGGAAGCGCGCTCGTCTCTTGCCGGCTGCCGTCGCCGCAAGCAGCGAGACCGAACGAGACGACGCCGGCCAGTACCAGCCAGTGCCTACAGGGTTTGTACGAATGTCGCGATGGCATCGACGGCCTCCTTCTCATCGAGCAGCGGCGCATGTCCACGGTTGCC
>DAOWGY010000162.1 GCA_030641695.1 Gammaproteobacteria bacterium | reverse complement strand
TTTGTCATCAAGGAATGGGAGTGATCATTGATCACTCGTTGCTCAATCGTCGCTTTCTGTTTCGTGTTTCTGGCATCCGTGATGCCAACAACGTCCGCGCTTGCGGCTAAGGACGACCCCGAGCCCATCGTCATAAAGGATGCGCATTACGGCGAGGTCCTGTATTACTTCTTTCAGGAAGATTACTTCCCGGCCATCGTGCGATTGCTGGCGGCGCAGAATCGCTCACAGCTCGAAGACCACGTGGACCAGGCTGAGCTCCTGAAGGGCGGTTTGTATCTGTCCTACGGTCATCATCTCGAAGCGGCCGAGATTTTCGAACGCCTTCTCGCGGACAACGTCAACCCGGAGATACGCGACCGCACCTGGTTCTTTCTTGCCAAGATCTGGCGCCAGCGCGGCTATCTCGACAAATCACAGCAGGCCCTCGACAACATCGAGGGTGAATTACCGAAGAACCTGCAGCGCGAAGCGACAATGCTGCAGGCGCAATTGCTGATCGATGGCGGTGATTACGGCCAGGCGATCGCACTACTGCAGGACTGGAAAGGCAAGACCGAATGGTCGCGGTATGCGCAATTTAACCTGGGCGTGGCACTGGTTCGCAGTGGTCATATCGAGGCGGCGGCGGACATCCTCGATGAGTTGGGCGATATCGATCCCTGGAATGAAGAGCTGACCTCGCTCCGTGACAAAGCCAACCTCGCGCTCGGTTACGCGCTGTTGCAGAGCGGCCAGCCGCACCTGGCGAAACGCCCGTTGCAGCGTGTGCGTCTTGAAGGCCCGTTTTCGAACAAGGCTTTGCTGGGTGTCGGCTGGGCAGATGCCGAACTCGATCGTTACGACAGGGCGCTGGTGCCGTGGATGGAGTTACGCGGCAGAGACCTGCTTGATTCGGCGGTGCAGGAGTCGATGCTTGCGATTCCTTACGCTATGGCGCAGCTCGACTCGATCAGTCAGGCCGCCGACCACTACCTCAACGCGATCGAGGCATTTTACGAGGAAACGAATCGCATCGACCGTACGATCGGCCACATCGAGTCCGGACAGTTTTTCGACGACTTCATTTCCGACGACCCGCTCGACAGTACTGGCTGGTACTGGCGTATGGAGGAGCTTCCCGAAGGCCCGGAGGCGCGGTATCTTTTTCACTTGCTTGCGACCCACGAATTTCAGGAAGGACTGAAGAATTACCGTGACCTGAACTACCTGTGGAATAATCTCGACAACTGGCAGCAGAGCATCGAAGTGTTTTCCAATATGCTCGAAACGCGCCGGCTTGCTTACCAGGAACGCCTGCCCGAAGTCGAAGCCACACTCGAGCGCGCAGATCTGGACGGCATGGTCGATAGGAAGCTCGAGTACGATTCGCTGTTGAACGACATCGAACAGAGCGACGACTGGCTCGCGCTTGCCGACAAGCGCGAATTTGAAATGTGGGGTGAGATCACAGGCCTCGAAAACACGCCGGCACTGCGGGCAAATATCCCCGAAGCCGACGAGGTTCGCGACAAGATCGCGCTGCTCAAGGGTGTGCTGCAATGGGACCTCGAGAAGGATTTCAAGAATCGCCTGTGGCATATCCGGCGTGATCTTCGGCAGACCGGCGAAGCGCTCGTCGAGACGCAGCGCTCACGACGCCAGGTCGATCAGTCCATGCGGCAGCAGCCACTCGAATTCGAGGCCTTAAGCAAACGGGTGTACGGGCTCGAGCCACGCATCGAGGGCATGAAGATGCGAGTCGAGGATTCCATGGCCGTACAACGGGCATTCCTGCAGACGATCGCCGTCGGTGAATTGCAGGCTCAGAAGCAACGCCTCGATATTTACACGGTGCAAGCGCGATTTGCGCTTGCTGCAATCTACGATCGTGCCGCAACGGTCGGCGAGGCGTCGATCCAGTGATGCACGATCGACTCATAGCCCTGGTTGCAGGCCTCGTGCTGCTGCCTGTTTGCGTCGCATTGGCGGACGTCAAAAAGAAAGACACGATCAAGAGCCTCGAAAGACAGGCCGTGGAAATCAAGCCCGGCAAGGTCATCGTCAACAGTTCTGACCTCGCACGTGATAACTATCGCGCGTTTCTCGACCTGGTTTCGGACGATCCGCTACTCAGTGCCGAGGCAATGCGCCGCCTTGGCGACCTGGAACTCGAAGCGACGGAAGAGGCGCAGCTGATGGAAAACATCGAGGCGCTCGAGCAGGCGACTTACGACGATGCGGTCGGCCTGTACCAGCGTCTGCTCGAGGCTTATCCGAGTTATCGTCGTAATGACACCGTGCTATACCAGCTGGCCCGTGCCTACGAGATCGGTGGCCGTACGGATGAGGCGCTCGACGTGCTGAATGAAATTGTCGGCAAGTACCCGGCGACACCGTTGATTGAGGAGATACAGTTTCGCCGTGGCGAAATGCAATTCCTGCGCAAAAACTACAACGACGCGGAAATTGCCTACCAGGCCGTCCTGGATCACGGCGAAGCATCGAGATTCTACGAGCAATCGCTTTACAAGCTCGGTTGGTCGCAGTTCAAGCTCGCCTCGTACGGTGACAGTCTGCAAGCATTTTTCGAATTGCTCGATCGCGAGATTGGCGGCATTGAACTGAAGGAAGGCGACGATCGCCTGTCCGACCTGAGTCGTGCCGAGCAGGAGATGGTAGAGGATACGTTCCGCGTGTTGTCGATCAGTTTCTCCTACATGGACGGCGCGGCCAGCATCGACCAGTTCCTCGACTCACGCGGTCAACCCGAGTACGCGTACGTTATCTACATAAACCTGGGCGATCTCTATCTCGACAAGGAGCGCTTTGTCGATGCTGCAGAAACGTACGAAGCGTTCGTCGACCAGGACCCGGATCATCCGAAAGCGCCGTTGCTTCAGGTCGAGGTCATCGAAGCCTACAAGCGCGGCGGCTTCCCCAGCCTCGTGCTTGAAGGCAAAAAAGGCTTTGTCGAGCGTTACGGCATCGACAGCGAGTTTTGGATTCGTAATCCACGCGAGCAAAACACCGCTGTCGCCGCGCATCTTAAAACCAATCTCAATGACCTTGCGCAGTACTACCATGCCGAAGCGCAAAAAAACGGCAAGCGCGGCGACTACCAGGAAGCCGCTCATTGGTACCGTAAATATATGGCGTATTTCCCGGGCGAACCTGACACAGCGAATACGAATTTCCTGCTTGCGGAAATCCTGTTTGAAAGTCAGGACTTCACAGACGCGATGACCGAGTACGAACGTACTGCCTACGCGTACCCGATGCATGACAAATCGGCAGAGGCCGGTTATGCGGCTCTGCTCGCCTATCGAGAACATGAAAAGGCGCTCGAGGGCACGGCGAAAACCGAATGGCATCAGCAATACCTCGACAGCGGTCTGCGATTTGCCGATACCTACCCAGAGCATCCGGAATCCGGCGCGGTTCTGACGACGATCGCCGAAGATCTGTTCGCGCAGAACCAGTTCGACCTTGCCATCGCTGTCGGGCAAGCCGTCATCGTCAAGCAACCCCCTGTCGAGGCACCGCTTGCGCGTACGGCCTGGACCGTCGTCGCGCATTCGCAATTCGACCTCGGGAATTTCGCCGATGCCGAGGGCTCCTATTACAAGCTGCGTACCGTGACGCCTCCGGACGATGCTGAGGCTGCACAGGAAATCAAGGACCGTATTGCATCATCGATCTACAAGCAGGGCGAGCTGGCACGAGACGCAGGCGACCTCGACACGGCCGTTACGCATTTCACTCGCCCCGGCGAGGCAGTGCCCGACTCGGATATCCGGGCGACGGCGGAATATGACGCGGCGGCAGCACTGATCAATATGGCGGCCTGGGGCCGTGCGGCAGGTCAACTCGAGAAATATCGACGAGACTATCCGGACAGCGAATTTGCCGACGACATTACTCAGAAGCTCGCGGTCACCTATATGGAAACAGGCCGCGGCACAGACGCGGCCGCCGAGTTCGAACGCATCGCGGTCGCGGATAGCAGCAGTGACGATGTGCGCCGCGAGGCCCTGTGGAAAGCGGCTGAATTGTATGAGGCAGGCGGCACGACGAGCAATGAAAAGCGGGTCCTCACAGATATTATTGAGCGCTACCCGGATCCTCTATCGGAATCGATCGAAGCACGCTATCGTCTGCTGCAGATCGCCGAATCCCGTGGTGACAGCGACGGTGTGACGGCGATCCTGCATGAGCTCGTCGCCGTGGATGCACGCGCGGGTGCGCAGCGCTCTGATCGCACGCGATACCTCGCGGCGACGGCGTCGCTGCAGCTCGCCGATCCGATCCGCAAGCGTTTCGAAGTCGTGAAACTCACGCAGCCGCTTGCCGACAGTATGAAGCTGAAGCGGGCGCTGATGGAGGATGTCATCAAGGCCTACACGGAATCGGCCGAATACGGTGTCGCGGAAGTCACGACGGCTTCCACGTACCGCCTGGCACAGGTGTATGAGTCCTTTGGCGCTGATGTGCTGGCGTCGGAGCGGCCGACGGATCTCGATGCCGATGCGCTCGAGCAATACGAGTTACTGCTCGAGGAACAGGTATTTCCGATCGAAGAAAAGGCCATCGATTTGTACAAGGCGAATACGGACAGGACCTCGGACGGCGTCTGGGATGAGTGGGTCGAGAGAAGTTTTGAACGGCTGGCCGGGCTGATGCCGGCGCGATACGCGAAGTTGGAACGCAGCGAAGATGTGGTTACAGCGCTTTACTGAATGGCCGCCTGTGCGGCTGACGTTGCTGGTCGTGATCCTGGCAATGGCGGGCTGTGCGTCGTCAGGGTCCAAACCTGCCGTGTCTGACCGCGGCCAAGGCAAAGGAGTGGCCGCCGGCGCGGACCTGGCCCTCGATATTCCGGCACCGGTGTTGACGCTGTACGAGCAGGCTGTCGCGGTCATGGCATCCGGCGATTTCCTTGATGCGGAGCTGCGCCTCAAGGAATTTTTGCTGCAATATCCGGGTTACCCGGGCGCGTACGTGAATCTGGCGATCATTCACGTCAACAACGAAGACGAATTGGCGGCCCAGGCCGCTATTGATGCCGCGTTGGGCATCAATCCCGATTACGCACCGGCGTTGAATCAGCAGGGCATGCTACTTCGCAAAAACGGCAAATTCCTTGAAGCAGAAGCCGCATATTTGAAGGCCGTCACAGCGAGACCGGACTACGCCTTGGCACACTACAACCTGGGTGTCCTCAATGAGCTGTACTTGCAGCGTCTCGATGCCGCGCTGCAACATTTTGAGCGGTACTACGAGATCGTCGGTGAGGACAAGCAGGTCGAGAAGTGGATTACGGATCTGAGACGCCGCGTCGCGGCGAATCAGCGCACGGCAAACGTGGCGGAATGAAGGGTATGAGAGCTGACACACGGAAGCTAATCGGCGCCGGATTCATGCTTGCCACGTTGTTGGCAGCGTTTGCCGCGTTTTCGCAGGAGGTTCAGGACGAACTCGAACCGGCTGTGGATACGTCGGCCGTGCTCGAGGAGGCGGGAGCGCTGCAGCCCGCGGTCGATACATCGGCGGACGAGCGCGATGCAAGCGAACCCGGCGCGCCTTCGGCCGTGCTGGCGCAGGATGTCACGAGACGCGAATCGTCGAGCGGCGTCATGGACGAGATGACCCTGGGACGCACCGAGATAACGGGCAACCAGGAATTACCGAAGGTGATGTACATCGTGCCATGGCAAAAAGCGAGTCCGGGCGATCTCACGGGCCGGCCCGTGAACAGCCTGCTCGAAGAGGTGCTGGCGCCGCTGGACAGAGAAGAATTTACACGTCAGGTCGATTATTACGGCGACCTGTATGGTGAGTAGGAGCGTGCCTCGGCGCGCGATTTTTCGCGGTTAGGTCCGCGACTGCAATTTGAGCAAGACAATGATTGATTTAAGAGGAGCAATCAAATGGGCACCATAGTGCGATTTTTTCAGGACGGCGGTGCATTCATGTACCCGATCCTGTTCGTGTTCGCGTTCGGCGTGGCAATCGCCGTCGAGCGCTGGATGTATCTGACGATGTCAGGCGCAAGTAACCGCGCCCTGTGGAAGAAGATCGTGCCGTTTCTGAAGGCCGGCAACTTCCAGGAAGCGGCGGCTCATACGGCGAAGTCGAAGGCGGCGATCGGTTCGATCCTGACCTACGGCCTGTATCGCGTGAAGTCGGCTCGCCGCCGTGACGATATCGAGAAAGCGATGGAGGAGAGCCTCATGGAGGTCCTGCCACGCCTCGAGAAGCGCACGCATTACCTTGCGACGCTGGCGAACATTGCCACGCTGCTGGGTCTGCTCGGCACGATTATCGGCCTGATTCGAGCGTTCACGGCGGTATCGAATGCCAATCCGGCGGACAAAGCCGATCTGCTCTCGGCGTCGATTTCGGTCGCGATGAACACGACGGCGTTCGGCCTGATGGTAGCGATTCCGCTGTTGTTGACTCATGCGCTGCTGCAGACGAAGACCAATCAGCTCGTGGACAGCCTCGAGATGGCGAGCGTCAAATTCCTGAATGCCGTTACCGAACGTCAGCTGAAGAGCACCGGAGCGTAGATCATGTTGCGTAGCCACCGACTCGGCCGGCATCACAATGAAGATACGGCCGAGCTCAACATCACGGCATTCATGAACCTGATGGTGATTCTGGTTCCGTTCCTGCTGATCACAGCGGTGTTCTCGCGTTTGGCAATTCTCGAGCTGAATTTGCCAGGCTCCTCTAGCGAGCCCGTGGATCCGAAGGAACAGACGTTTCAACTGGAAATTATCATCAGGGACGACAAGATCGAAATCGGTGATCGTAACCAGGGTTTGCTGGGTATCTACCCGAATTCCGATGACGGTTATGACTACAACGCGCTGAGTACGAAATTGTCGCAACTCAAGGATCGCTATCCGGATAAGACGGAAGCAGCGATCCTTTTGGAGCAGGACATAGCGTATGACACGCTCGTGCAGGTAATGGATCGCGTGCGGATCGAGTTAGAAGTCGACGAAGACAAAGAGTCGATCGTGCGTTCCGATTTATTCCCCGATATTTCTATCGGCGATGCGCCGGTCATCGGCGGAGGTGCCTAGCGATGGTTAAGTCAGGCCGCGCCAAGCGGATGAACAAGCATCACAAGCGAAACAAACAGAGTGTGGGGCTGAATCTCGTATCGC
>DAOWGY010000043.1 GCA_030641695.1 Gammaproteobacteria bacterium | reverse complement strand
TCGACGAAGCGCTTCATCCAGGCGACGTGCACTGCGTAGCTGTAGTCACTTTTCTTGACAGGTTTGTCCGACCTGCCGAAGCCGATGAGGTCGGGCGCGATGACGCGAAATCCGGCCTCGGCGAGCGGCAGGATCATGTGACGATACAGATAAGACCAGCTCGGCTCGCCGTGCAGCAGCAAAACCGGATCGGCGTCGCCCGGCCCCTCGTCGACGTAATGCATGCGTAGGTCGTCGATCTCGACATAGTTCGGTTTGAAGTTGTAGTCGGGCAGATTTTGAAATCGCGAATCCGGAGTCCGTACTGTTTTCATGGGATCTTCCTGACTTCTGAGACGGTGAGCGTTCTGTGCCAAGATAGCAGAATGTCAAAAAACGTATATATCGACCTCGACGGGACTCTAACCGACCCCTACGAAGGGATCACGAAGTGCATTTGCTATGCGCTCGAGCGGCTCGGGGAGCCAAGGCCATCAGCCGGCGCCCTGCGACAAACCATAGGACCGCCGTTACTCGACACCTTCGCTCCGTTGGTCGGCGAGGAGCGTGTACCGAAGGCCCTCGAATATTACCGGGAGCGATTCAGCGACGTAGGCTGGCTGGAGAACATTCCGTACGACGGTATACACGATGTACTCGAGACACTAAACGAAGCAGGGCATCAATGCTTCGTGGCGACGACCAAGCCGCACGTGTTTGCGCGACGCATCGTCGAGCACTTCGATATTGCGCAGTACTTCAACGAAATTTATGGTTCGGAACTCGACGGGACGCGCACAGACAAGACTGAGTTGTTGCAGTACGCACAGGCGCAGCGTGCGACCAGACGGGAGTCGATCATGATCGGTGACCGTCACCATGACATCATCGGCGCCGTCAATAATGGCTTGCGCGCGATCGGTGTTACCTATGGCTACGGTACGGCTGACGAGCTCTTCGAGGCGGGCGCCGAGAGTATCGCCGCTTCGCCGCAGGAGCTACCCGGACTCGTTTAGCTCCTTGAGTGCATTGCGTGCGCGGTTGATCACGGTCAGGCCCGTCAGCATTGCCACGACACTGAGGCCGGCGTTCGCCCACCATCCCGGATCGAGACCAAAGCCGAGCAATACGGCAAGCAAGCCGAAGACGAAAGCACGGTCGCTCTTGCCCATCGGTCCGTCGTAGCGACGGCTGGCGCCAATCTGCACCGCGACAACTCCGGTCATCTCGGTCAGAACGGCCAGCAGCACGACTGCACCCACGGCGTGCGGCGAGATTCCGGCGAGCACGCCGAACGGAAGATACAGCGCTGCGTCCGAAATCACGTCGCCGAGCTCATTCAAGATGCCGCCCAGCGCGCTCTGCTGGTTGTGTTCTCGCGCCAGCATGCCGTCGATCGCGTTCAGCGCCATGCGAACGAACAACGTGACCGGCACGAGGAGGATTACCCATTGCTCACCTCGCAATTGCACCAGCAGCGTACCGACGAAAATCGATAACAGCATGGCTGCAACCGTGACCTGGTTCGCTGTTACCCCGGCCTTTGCCAGCGCATTGCACAATGGGCGCAAGAGATTCTGAAAGGCGGGTTTGAGATCGTAGATGGTCATGCGCTGTTTCTCCCAAGGCTGGCGACGCGTTCCTGCAGGTCCTCGCAAATCGCTTTGACGGACGCCGCGCTTTTCTCAGATTTACCGTACGATTGCGCTGCACCGACACGCAAATAAAGCTTCTTCGGTCGCGCAAAAAGTTTGCCTTTGGGCCAGGCCTTGACCCCGCCGGCCAGGTGGCACGGCAGTACGACGAGATCGGTGCCTGCCACGAGACGGCCGATACCGGAACGAAAGCGGCCCATCTCACCGGTGGTCGTACGCGTGCCCTCCGGAAAGATAATCAGCACATTGCCTTCGTTCTCCAGGAGTTTCGAGCACACGGCGAGGCTTTCGGCGCCCTTGAGTTTGCGGTTGAACGGTAGCGCGTTTATGAGGATCGCCGACACCGCAGAACGCGGCAGGCTCGAAAAGAAATAGTCGGCGGCAGCGGCCGGGAATGTGCGGTGGATCTTTTTCATCGGCACGGCGCACATCATGCACAGCGTGTCGAGATGACTAGTGTGGTTGCAGACGAGTATGTAGGAACCCTCTTCCGGCAGGTGCTCGCGGCCATCAATTTGCAGGCGGTGGTACACGCGCATCCAACCACGCAGCAACAGCGCGGCGATCGATCTCAGCGTGTAAGGTAGCATGCGCGGTTCGCGCGGAAAATTCTGCAGAGTCTCCGCCAAGGTGGCGTCGATGTCGGGCGGCGGTTGATATTCCCACTCTTTCATCGGTCGTAGTAATCAGCCTATGCCGTGAAACCAGCGCACCATATGGAAGAAAATCGGTGCGACGAAGATCATGCTGTCCACGCGGTCGAGGATTCCGCCATGGCCCTTGATGGTTGCGCCCATGTCCTTGATGCCGATGTCCCGCTTGATGTAGCTGATTACGAGGTCGCCGAGTTGTCCACCGACGCCGACGATGATGCCGGTCAGTATCAGGTGTATTGGCTGGAATTGCGGAAACGAAAACCACAATAACCAGGGGAGCGCCAGCGACACTGTGATCGCGCCGACCGATCCGGCCATGGTCTTGTTCGGGCTGATTTCCTCGCGCAGTTTGCGTTTACCGAAAATCTTTCCGAACGTGAACGCTGCGATATCGTTGATCTCGACCGCAAACACCAGGTACAGCAGGTAGCCATAGGCATTCGGCGTATTTGCGAGAAAGCCCAGATGCATGAACATCCAGCCGAAATAGATGAAGCCGAGAATCGCCAGCGCAACTTTCTGCAACTGGCCTTTCGCACGATTGCGCAATATCGGGATCAGCAGGATCGCTGCAATCACGAACACCGGCAGCGCCATGAAAAAGCCGTACCAGCCCTGCTGATCGAGCCTGGGATCCGGAATGAACGACACGATACCCAGGATGGCAATTGCCAGGTAGACGGTGCCTGTCATCCACCAGTCTTCGTAGAGCCCTGTAGCGCGGGCAAATTCCTTGAAGCCGATGATGGCCAGCAAAACCACGCCGATGATCGTTGCTTCCCTGCCGAGAAATATCGTTCCCAGCACGATCGGTATCATCATTATCCAGCCGCGATACGTGCGGGCCGGCCCTGATACATCCTTACCGATGAGGTACAGGATACCGAGCACGCTACCTGCGAAAATCAGCAGCCCACCGACGATGGTGAGATAGGTCAGGAAGATCTGGCTGTGCATTGCCTGCTCGATGGACATCGCCTTATTTCCCCATTAAGAACATGCCGAGGATCAGGAGTCCCATACCGGCAACATTAACCGGCTTGATCGGTGTCGCGTAAAACACCAGCGCGAGTATCGCCGCCCAGATGAATGTAGTTGCATAGATAGGGTATAGCACAGTCAGTGCACCACCTTTTCGGAACGCGGCCACGAACAGCACCATGACCGCCATGTAGCAGGCGACGCCGGCGAGCAAGCGCCAGTTGAGTAAGTAGCTTGCGACGGAGCTACCCGCCAGGTCGGCGCCCGACTTGTACAAGTACTGGCCGAGCGCGCCGAGGAATGCGGCAACGATAAAAAACACGATCGATATGACAGGTGTTGTCATCGGTATCACTCTCTCCGTACACATCGGGGTGCGATCAATGGTGACATTGTGGCGCTTTCGGCGCGACGCTACATGATGGAAGCCGGATGTTTGTCGGCCACCAACTGATGAAACGTCGCTCGACCCCTACAGACCGGTTTGTCGCTGCGAATCGTCGAACATCTTCGTGAGGAACGAGCGAATGGCGGGCACCGCCTCTTCCTTGCTCATCAATTGCTGCTTTTCGAGAATCTTGGCCATTTCCTCGATTGAGCGTTTGCCGTCGATCAGCGACATAATGAATGAATAGATTTGCGTCGTCATCGCCTGAGTGCGGAACGACTGTGTGAGCGGCACGGGTTCCTTGCCCGTAACGATCCAGTCGGGCAGGGCGCGGTGGCGGGCCACCTGTCCGACGTCGCGTTCCTTGTAGGCAGAGAACGAAAAAACTTTTTCCTGTCGTCCGTGGCGACTGGCCGGCGAACACATGTACGGGATCGTGGCCTGAGATACGTAGGGGTCTGAAAAGCCGCTTTCCGCGACCATGGCCTTGGTTTCTTCCGGGCTGTAACAGCGCGATCGTGCGGGATCCGCGAACGCGAGCGAGCCGAAGTTGACCCAGCGGCCGTTGTCTTTGAGAAGGCGATTGATGCGTGTGGCGAGGACCGGCAGGTCTTCCGTAATGATGTCGATGAGCCAGGGAGTAACCACGGTGTCAAACGACTCAGCCGCGAACGGCGCCCGTAGCGCGTCTGCCAGCACGAGATGGAATTCGTCACCCGCTACTTCGGGCGCAGACAGTTTGCGCCGGACCACGTCATCCTCGAGGGACGCAGGGGCAATCGGGAACTCGTACATTGTCAGCTGCTCACCTTGCGCCATGGCCTTGGCGATGAGCATCAGCAGTGGATTGAAATCCATTGCGACGACGCGAGTGCAGTTCAGCTTCCGATGTATGTCATACGCAAGGCGTCCCGCGCCGGCGCCAAGTACGAGCACGTCACCGAGTTCGGCGTGGTCGTGCAGAACGGAACGGATTTGCTTCAGCGATGCTTTATTTTCCTCGTCGCCCCAGCACCAGTCGCGATGAATATTCGCGTAATAGGTATTAAGTCCCTGGTCGGATGGCAGCCGCGTCCTGAGTGCCAGGTAGGACTCGTAGTTGGCATTCGTTGATTGCAGGTCCACGGGCTTGAGGAGCTTCTGCAATGAGCGCCGATGTTGTTCGGTCGATTTCTTGTAGCGTTCGACGCGACGACGAGTAAGCGGGCGCAGTTCCTTGTCCTTGAGTTCGCGCTCCAGCCCGGATATCTCGTTATTCAGCTGCTGCAATGCGAACTGCAGTCGATTGCGCCATTCGCCGAGGCTCGCATCAGGGTCCGCGAACATCCACGGTATGCCATCGATATCCGGAAAGTCGATTTTGCACGCCTCACAGCCGAATTGACCATCATCAAAAGACAAGGGCGTCTTGTCGCAGCGCGGGCACGCAAGATAGGACTGCAATTGCTTCGTATCTGGCATGCCCGGCTTTATAACACGGAGCCACGAAATTTTCGTTGGAGCGGTTCTCGAACCGCGAGCGGTAGCGGCGGCCGTCAGGCCGCTTGGATCGCGACGCCAAGGTGTGCGCCATTCGCGCTTCGAGAAGCGCTCCAACAGCGCTTCGAGAAGCGCTCCAACAAAAAACGGCCAGCCGGGGAACCGGCTGGCCGCGTCTTGTGCCGGGGCTGCCGGGGAGCAGCACGCACGGCGGTACAGCCGCAAGGCTATACGGGGTTGGCAATCGTGCCGCTTACGATCGGAGTGAACGCCGTCAGGCTGTTCTGCAATGCGGCGTTACCCAGACCGTGATTCGGGAACAGGGTGCCGAACTGACCTTGCTCACCGTGCAGGGCCATGTAGTTCAGGATCACCGTGTTCACGAGCAGATTGACGTTGTTCGCTGCGGGTGTGGCCGCGCGTTGTACCGAGCCGTCACTGCTCATGTAGCCGATCTGCTGATGATTTGCTATTTCTTGTGGCGTGGCGCCGATAATGGTCGGCCGCCGTGTCGGGTTGTAGACCAGGAAGAACGCTCCGGCCGTCGACGAGTTGTCACTCGACCATTCGCCCTTGCCACGTCCGTCGATCGAGTTGTCGATGGTGCCGTTCGAAGACAGCGAACCGTCACTAAAGACATACATCATCAGCGGTACGCCAAGGCGAGCTGCGTATTCGAGGCAGGCACCCATGCAACGCCCGGCGCGGAAGTCCTTGACCTCGCCTTCGGCGCGTGCACCACCGTGGTAGTCATAGCCGCCCATCTCGATGGTGCCGGCACCGGCATAGCCATTCATGACCAGCTTCATGACGGCTGCCGTCTTGCGGAACTCGCTGCCGTCGCGTCCACCGCCATTGAACTCGGCATCTGTAAAGATGCCCGCCGGGCCGACAATCTCCGGATCCACGGCCGGGTCGACCGGAACGCCTGCGAAACGGTCTGCGATGTCTGCGGATTTCAGGTAGCCGCACTCAACGAGCCGCTTCGCCGCCAGGTCCTCGGCCGGCGTCAGCATCGTGTTGACGTTCGGGTTCGCCATCTTGCTATCCGTCAGGCGGTAAATGGACTCCATCACGGCCGTCGCATCGCGTGGGCTCAGGATCGCCGCGAGGTCGCCCGTATCGACGAGGTTGACGACGTCCGAGGGACGGTCGACCTTGGTTGGGCGCAACTCCGGGTCCATAAGCGCGGCCGGCATGGCCGAATTACCACCGGAATCCGTATTCTCGGAACCAGCGAGCGTCAGTATCGAGCCGTCAGCACCCGCCCGCGCGATGCCGTACATCGGGTTGTGCGGGTTATTGCCGGTGTCGTTATCCGAACGTGCCGGGATGACCGCACCGTTGATGTTCGTCTCGCGTCCTGGCGTGATGCTCTGCATGATGCCGCGGCGGAACGCTGAGTCGAGGTGGAAGCCCAGACCCAGGTCGAAGTTCGCATACGGTAGCTGTAGCACCGGATCCGTCAGGCCCGGGATCATGTTACCTGGCAGGCCCTGGCGCGAATAACCGTTGGTTGCGAGGAAGTCCTGCTGGCCGCCCTCCTGGCCGATCAGTACGTTCGAGCCCGCGATGTTCGCGCCACCGGCGAGGTCGAAGCAGATGAACGGGATCTTGCCCGCGCCGGAGGTCGCAATGCCGCAACCACCCAATTGGCTATCGAGGTCGCCGGAAAGCGCCGCTTCCGCGAGTCGCGGATTCGATGCGATCAGTCCCGCCAATCCACCACCGACCGTGTAGGCCGCGCCAGACAAGAATCCCTGCGCGACAAACTGTCGGCGAGTGACAGGACGCGGATGATCTCCATGTAGCTGCGGCGCGTCAAAATCTCTTACATTGCGTTTCTTAGCCATGGCCGTAGTTTCCTTATTTATCCTGTCTTGCTTACTGAACCAGCGTGACGGCGTTACCCAGCATCGCTGCGCAGACACCCTTGCCGATTGAACGTGTATCACTGCCGCCGGCTACGAGGCGGTCGACCAGGTTGTCGGGACGATCGAGCGACACACCAGTAACCGGATCTACCGCGGAGGTCGGGTCCTGGTAAGACGCCAGCTCGAGGTAGACCTCGGCGCGAACCGGCTGGGAGCCGATATTCGTGCCCATGATCCGGTCGATCAGCGGATTCACGAATGCATCGCGATTGCTGCTGAACTCGTTGCCGTTGGTCCAGGTGAATCCCGGGAACATCGAACCGAGATTCGGTCCCGGATTTGCATTCGTGCCGATCATCGCGTCGCAGTACTGGATCGCGAGCTGCGCGATGGCGACCTGGTGCGAAGACAGGAACGTACTAATGTCCTCGACGGCAGGTAGCGACTGCCTGAGCTCCTGGTACGTGATGTCGACCGACTGCGTGGTCGAGGGAACACGGGTTACTTCGGCGTACGTCGCGTTGATCTCGTCGAACGTGCGCAGGCCGATATGCGAGGACGGCGTCAGGTCGTTCTCGGTAATCACCAGCGTCGGGTCCGCCGGACGACTGAAGCTGTTGCCCGCCAGAACATCGAAGGTCAGGAAGAACTCGTCGTCGGCCGGTCCCTTCTCGAGCGGCAGAACCGCACCGAGTACCGACAGTGGTTGGCCGAGTTCCTGGAATAGCGACGCGCTCAAGGTGTCGTCCAGCGTCGCATAGGTCTGGCCGACCGGCGCTTCGAGGCCGTTCATTGCAACACGCAGACCCTGGATCGGGATGCCTTCCGGCGTCGAACCGTCGAGCGTGATGAAATGCGGCCTGTCGAACAGGTACGCGTAGGTGTCGTACTGAGCCACCTCAAAGAGGATGTACGACGACTGCGGAGCTGCTGCGATGTTGTCCGAAATATCGAACAGCAGGAAGAATCGCTCGCCGACGCCGGCGTCGAAGTTCTGCGTAATCTGCTCCGCTGTCAGCGCGCGACGATGGATCGAGGCGAGACGTACGATGCCCTGCCAGAGGCCGTCGCCGGATGCCTCGTTACCGAGGACAAAGGCGAAGGTATCCTGCCAGTCGATCAGCGTGCCGCCTGGAATCGGATCAGTCTGTGTGACCAGGCTGCCGTTGACGTAGATACTGCGACCGTTGATCGGGTCATAGGTCGCGACGACATGCTGCAACGTGGCCTGCAGGACTTCGTTCGCAGCTGGTGTCGACAAAGCCGGGTCGCCGTTCAGGCTGGTCTCGGTCGAGCGCAGCTGGAAGTTGTAGTCGTACAGGGTCTGTTGCAACGTGAAGTTACGCTGCGTCGTACCCGCCGAGTAACTAACGATGCGCGCCTCTTCCTGCGTCACGTTTGCCGGCACTACCCAGGCTTCGATCGAGAATTCGCCCGACGCCTGGATGATGTCGAAGAGTTTCGCCGACGATGTCGTCGAGGCCTGTGCTTTACCGTCAGTAATGGTAATGCCCCAGCCACCGAACCAGGTGACGTTGCCAGAGAAATTGAGGTCGATAGCCGGATCGACACCACTGGTGTCATAAGCGACCGTGCCACTGCCCGACTTGAATTCCCAGAGGGCAATCTGGGCATCCTCGTAGCGGTTGCCGCCTGACGCGAGCGTGCCGTCGGTGAGGCGCAAAGCCTTGCTGGTGACGAGGTTCGGATCAACGACCGTTGGCGTAATACCGTTGGAGAATGCCGTGATCGCATCTTCCATCACCTGCGCGTCGGCCGCGCAGCTGCCAGTCCAGCAATTGTGGAACTCGCTGCGCAGGCGAATGACCATACGGGAATTCGCTGGCGTATCGAGGTTAATCTTCGGCTTCGCAGCGTCGTAAGCCGTCGTAATGTCCGGATCCGCGAAGTAAGGCTGCTGCGCGACAGCAGACTCGGAGCTGTGACAGCCCGCACAGTACGGCACCAGTATCGGCTGATGAATCAATGACTGGAATGCCGACGGATCGGCCGGGAAGTTCTTGCTGTCACCCGGATCCAGGGACACGGGCGGCACGAGAAGAATCTGGCGACCACCGCCAGAGCCATCGCCAACCCAGTTCTCGATCCAGGTCGTCATGATCGCGGCACAACTCGACGGGTCCGCGTTCCAGCAGTTGTGGCCGCTGCCGACTTTCTCGACGAGGCGCGACAAGGCTGGCTGCGTCGTGTTGACGACAGTGATCGCCTCGTCGTAGGCCATGTTGACGTCGTCATTGCGGACGAACATCGGTAACTGTCCGACAACCTCGTTATGGCAGGAGCCGCAACGGTCAGTCGTTTTCGCGTTCGACCAGAACTCCTGCTGGAACTTCAGCACGTCAGCATCGCGCGCAACAGGGCCTGTGTAAGGCGCGTTGCCCGGAGGAGGTGCCTGGGTCAGCGGATTATCGGTCGTCGCCGCGCCACCGCCGCAAGCCGCGAGTACAACACTCGCGAACACGCTGACGAGCGTCGCCTTCAAAAAACGCATGTCTGTGGCCAGGGCCAAATGCGTAGCAATTTCAGTTGCCTTCTTCATTGTCCTGTCTCCCTACTGGCCCATGCAGTGAACGGCCGTATCGGCGAATACCTGCTTCATGCGGTAGCCCGACGAACGGAACGTATTTGTGATTGCGGTCACCGCGGTGCGATCTGCCGCGTTTTCCGGATCGCGGAGGCAGACCGCACGAAAGACCTTCTTGACCTGGCACGAGGCGAATTGCTGGCTGTTGCCGAGCTCATCACCCAATGATTTGGCGCCATTGCCGCTACCCGGACGGGCCGGATCAAAACCAAGATAGGCATTCTGCCCGTTGCGCCAGTAGTTATCCCAGCGGTCATCGGGCGTCCGGTAGCCTTGCGGAAAATTCAGGTCGTTATTGAAATACTTCGGCTGTACGTTGCCCGCCGTGTATTGCAGCGCCCCCGAGGCTTCATCGTAGTTGTAGTACGCGAACGCCTGGGCCATCGGGTCCATGCCCGTATGACAACCAATGCAGTTATTCAAGAATAGCCGGCTGTCGCCACCCGGGCTGCGACTCACATCCTGGCGAATGCGGTCCGGAGGCAGTTTCGGATCGTGCATCTGCTCCATGTCGTTACACATGTGATTCATCAGTGTGAAGCGGAACATCGCGCGGTTCGTACCGGCGATGAAGAACGCTTCGGATGCCGCGCGCGATGTAATGACGCCGGCCGTCGCC
>DAOWGY010000327.1 GCA_030641695.1 Gammaproteobacteria bacterium | reverse complement strand
TACGGGACGATTGCGCAAGAGCTACTCGACGATGAGTCATCGATCGCCAGGACGCCGCCGGACCTTATCGTGCTGTCCCTCCTGATCGAGTTTCTCGACCCGACCGTCAATGACGACGGCTGGTCTGCAGACACTGCGATCCGTGAAATGACGAGCCTTTTCAACATCTTACTCGATCGTACCTCTGCGTTCGTCATCGCGAACACGTTCCTGCCACCGATTGATCTGCTATTCGCCGACCCGAGCGGGAGTACGACTCGGGAACTTGACAGGCTCAACGAGCATTTACTCGAACTCGCCGGTCGTCACACGGAGCGGGTCGTCGTATGCGAGTGGCGCAAGCTACCCGGTCTGGGCGCGCTGGAATCCGCAATCGACAGGCGCTTCTGGCGTTCGTCAGAGGCGCCATTCCGCGCCACTTTTCTCGACTTGTATGCGCGCCGCATCGCCAGCTGCGTGCGGGCAATCAAGGGGCTGGCAAAAAAATGCCTCGTCCTGGATTGCGACAACACTTTGTGGAGTGGCGTCATCGGCGAAGACGGAGTGGAAGGGATCGGTCTTGACGACGAAACCGAGCCCGGCGCGTCTTTCTACCGTTTCCAAAAGGAAGTGTTCAAGCTTCACGAGAAAGGCGTGCTGCTCGCGATTTGCAGCAAGAATAACGAGGATGACGTGTGGGATGTATTCGACAGTCACCGTCACTCGGTTTTGAAAAAAGACCATCTTGTCGCGTGGCGCATCAACTGGGACGACAAGGCAACTAATATCGCATCTATCGTAGCCGAACTGAATATCGGTATGGACAGCATCGTATTCGTGGACGACAGCCCACGCGAGCGCGCGCTGATCGCAGGCCGGCTCCCTGACGTAACGTTGATCGCGGTACCGGATGACCTCTCTCAATACCCGCACACACTGATACGGGATGGTTTCTTCGAGACGCTGTCGACGAGTGTCGAGGACCGCAACCGAACGCGAATGTACCAGCAACAAAATGCGCGTAGCGACGAACAGCAGCATTTTTCGGACTTGACGGATTATCTGCGCTCGCTACACACCGTGATTCAGATTTCGCGGGCAGATGAGCGTTGCATCAGCAGGGTAGCCCAGCTGACGCAGAAGACCAATCAGTTCAATCTGACCACACGTCGATACACAGAGGAACAAATCCGTTCGTTCGCCGGTGACTCGCAGATGGCCGTTTTTAGGATGGCGGTGACAGACCGCTTCGGCGATATGGGCATTACAGGTGTATTTATCGCTCGCCTCGACGGTGCCACAGCCATTATCGATAGCGTTCTGCTGAGTTGCCGGGTGCTCGGCCGGCAACTGGAAATAGCATTCGTGGATCAGTGCATGCACGCCCTGGAAGATTGCTGGCCGATTGCGCGATGGCGGGCCGAGTACATCGCGACACCAAAAAACAGGCAGACCGCAGGTTTCTGGGATCGCATCGGCTTCCAGGTGCTGCAGAGCGACGATTCGAGCAGCCAATACGCGACCGATGTCGACTCACGTATAGTCGATTATCTGCAAATCATGACCGTGGAGTCGGAGTAAGCAATGTCTGAGGTGATCAAGCAAGTGATGGCACAGGTCTTTCAGATCGACGCGGAGACCATCGATGCCAACACCTCTCCGGACTCCGTCGATCGATGGGACTCCCTGAAACACATGCAGCTGATCATGGCGCTCGAGGATGAATTCGGTATCGAGTTTCCCGACGAGGCAATTCCGGAACTTTTGAGTTTCGCTGCCATCGAGCAGACGATCAGCACGCTCACCTGAGGCAGGCGCCGGGGACCGTGCCCTGAACATAAGCAGCGTCGGCGATTTGCGAATCGAGCTGACAAAAATTGTCAGTTTGTGACAATCGTGACAGTTTCGGTGCGTCAAAGTGCCCTGCCGACGACACCATCGTCACAGATCCTGTGCTGGATAATTGAATCAATACATAGTGTTACTGACGCCAATCAATAACTGGCATGGAGCTTGCTTAATACCGGGTACAGGCGATGTCGCCGTATGGAAACACCTCTCAAATTTCATGGAGATTGAGAAATGAAGAAGCAACAAGGTTTTACACTGATCGAACTGATGATCGTTGTCGCGATCATCGGCATTCTCGCCGCGATTGCTATCCCGGCATACCAGGACTACACGATCCGTGCGCAGGTTTCTGAAGGTCTGAACCTGTCAGCTGGTGCAAAAGCAGCTGTCAGCGAGTACTTCATGGACCGTGGCACGTTGCCGCTGAATAACCTCGAGGCCGGCCTTTCGACTCTGCCCACTTCGATCCAGGGTAACTATGTCAGCCAGCTCGCCGTAGCCAATGGCATAGTCACGGTTACCTATTCGAACGCGGCACCGCAATCGGCCAACCTCATCATCAACGGCAGCACGCTGCTACTGACGCCGAACACGGCAAACCCGGGCGCGGTTGACTGGGATTGCTCGAGCGCCACTCTGGCTGCCAAGCATCTACCGTCAGCCTGTCGTTAAAACCGGCTGGAGGCATTTTGCTTTAAAGGAGCCCCGGCCTTGCCGGGGCTTTTTCATTGGAGAACAGGCATGTGCGCCACATCTTACTTTTGTGACCACGTTCTGTGCATTGTCGAACTGGCCTCGATAAGATAGCGAATAAGTGGGCAAAAATAGAACGCTGCGAATGGCTGACGCTGATTTCAACAAGCTGCAAACAAATAATCGCGGTTTCACGCTGATCGAGCTGATGATCGTTATCGCGATCATCGGTATTCTCGCGTCGCTTGCCGTTTCCGCCTATCAGACCTACACGGTGCGCGCACAGATCGCGGAAGGCCTGAGTATGGCCGCCGGAGCCAAAGTGCCCATCGTCGATGCCTATACCAATTCAGGCACGGCACCAGCCGACAGAACGGCCGCCGGGATGTCGCCGAATCCTACGGACACCAGCGGCAGCTATGTGAGCCAGGTCGCGATCGCCAACGGTCGCGTCGATGTCACCTTTGGTGGCCCGTTGGCACACCAGACCATTATCGGACAGACAGTTTCGGTAACGCCCTATGAGACAACCGGCAACACGGTTATCTGGCGCTGCGGAAATGCGTCGATGCCCGCAGGAGTTTTACTGCAGGGTGGTGCCCCACACCTCGCCCCGACCGTCGAATTGCGCTACCTGCCCAGCGCCTGTCGCTAACCGGCGACAGTCACAAAACCCAAACTGATTGACCGCCACCGCGCACATATCAAGGTCTCAGTTAATCAAATTCCGTTTGAGGGATGGGGCGCACAAAATCCAGTTGATCCGGGCACTTGGATCAGTGAGACTGTGACGATCAGAATCATGTAATGGCTTGACCAAACCCTATGGCAGCAACGGCATCGCAAACCAATTTAGCAGGCTTGCCCCGGCGGCTCGTGCAGGACGGCATCGTCTCTGAGGCGAAGCTCACCGAGGCCACCGAGGCTGCCAAAAAGGACAAGCTGTCACTCGTCGCGTACCTCGTCAACGAGGATCTCGCCGATGCCCGCGCGATTGCTGTCGCGGCGTCTCACGAGTTCGGCGTGCCGCTGCTGGACCTCGACTCGATCGACATCGACGTTGACGTGGTCCGTGCCGTCGATCAGAAACTCATCAACAAGCATCGCGTGCTGCCCCTGGTGAAACGTGGTCAGCGGCTGTTCCTGGGTATCGCCGATCCGACTAACCTGCAGGCGATCGACGACATCAAGTTCCAGACGAGCTTGCGTATCGATCCGGTCGTAGTCGAGCAGGAC
>DAOWGY010000106.1 GCA_030641695.1 Gammaproteobacteria bacterium | reverse complement strand
GCATCGCCCGCAATATGGGCTGAATGCTGAATCGCATGATCTTGAGTCCTGCCAGTTGTTCACAGTAGACGGCGACCAGGCACACGTGCCTGCCGCACAAAACCAGAAAAGAGCCGGACTAGATAATGGGAGGACGGAGTAGCAGCGGAGGTACTCTGGATGCAAAAGCATGCGCCACTTCGCCAATCGACTCGGAAAACTGATCCGATATGTCGATGTTGACGACAGTCAACAACGCTGGCGCGTGCAGACTGCAGTGACAAAAATGACCGTCTGCGTCATCATGGTGTTGCGCTTCGTTGTGTCCGTTGGCGTGAAGCTCATGGCCGTGACCTTCGTCATCAGCCACTTGAAGGACCCCAGCATCCGCTGCACCTTCAACGGCCGAAACTATCAGCCCGAACATTACGAAAATCAGTGTCGCTCTGGTCATTCACACCGATACTCGACAAGTATTGATTTGATGTCAATTCTCTGGCTCACAATTATGTCAATACTGCGTTCGGACATTAGCGCCTTACGAACGCGAGTAGGTGCCCACAAGGCGATTCATCCCGATCACGCTGGAATCGATTTTCTGCAGCAGTTCCCACATTGTGAGACCGGGTTCGAGTTCGGGTTCCGAATCGAGCGCGAGCAGCCAGAAGAAGTAATGGTGGGGACCATGACCTTCGGGCGGCATTGGTCCACCATAACCGGGCTTGCCGAAGTTGTTGGCTCCCTGGACGAAATCCTCGACGCCTTCGGGCAACTGCGTCGCCGACGCGGGGATCCCGTAGAGCACCCAGTGTACGAAGCCATAATTGCCAGGTAATACCAGCGGCGCGTCCGGATCGTGGCAGATCAAGGCAAAGGAGCGCGTGCCGTCGGGCGCGCCGGACCACGACAACGCCGGCGAAACGTCTTCGCCTTCACCGGTATGACATGTCGGAATACTGCCTCCAGCTTCGAAGGCAGAACTCGTCAGCTGCATGTCTGATAGTGCGAATCCCACGATGACCTCTCCTTAATCGCTGCCCGGGACGCCTGATGGAAGCATATTGAATGCCCCCGGACCATCCGCAAAACCCACAATTTGATTCAGGATTGACGTCAGCGCATCAGCTCATCGATGACCGGACATTCATGCAATGTCTCATCGATACACTTGGACTCGAGCCGCAGCAGCGATTTCTCGAGTTGCTTCAGCTCGCCGAGGCGAGCTCGAACATCGCGTATGTGATCGACAATGAGCTCGTGCACGTCCTGGCAGGTCGAGTTCGGCGCATTGGCAAGGTCGGTCAGGCGGCGCACTTCATTCTGACTGAACCCCAGCGCCTTGCTGCGAAGAATGAAGTCCAGCCACTTGCGATGTGAGGACTCGTAGAACCGGTAGCCGTTCGACTCTCTTATAGCCGACGGTAATAAGCCGATCTTCTCGTAATAGCGAATGGTCTCGGGGGAACACTCGCAGGCTTCGGCCAACTCTCCGATGCGCATGATGTCTTGACCCTGTAGTAACTACAGGCATTAGTCTAGCACTCTTCCGGCACAACAGAGTGAATCTTGCTTCCGATGGAGACACCGTCTGAAAATTCGATCGAACATCGCTCGATGATTACCTGTCCGACTTGCGGACATGAAGAAACGGAGACGATGCCAACCGATGCGTGCCAGTTCTATTACGACTGCAAGGGCTGCGGGACCTTATTGCGGCCGCTGCCAGGCGACTGTTGCGTCTATTGCTCGTACGGGACCGTGAAATGCCCACCCATCCAGCTCGGTAACGGTTGCTGTTGAGAATGCCCATGGATGACGAGAGAAAATTAGCAGCGACCACGGGTGGGGCCATCGGCATCAGTGCCTTCGCATCCTTTATCGGCCTCTGCTGTATCGGCCCCTGGGCGGTCGTTTTGTTCGGCGTATCGGGCGCGGTGACAATGGCGCGTTGGGCGCCGCTGCGACCCTACATCATCGGTGTTGCAGCCCTGATGCTCGCGTGGGCATTCTGGCGCGTCTACCGGCCACAACCGGTTTGTGAAGATGGCTCCTGCCCGACCGGGCCGTCAGTCTGGCTCAAGGTCATGCTGTGGGTCGCAGCCTTGATGATTGTCGTCGCGTTCTTCGCAGACGACCTGCAATGGATTCTTGTCGATGCTACCCCCGAGGCACTACGCGAATGAAAATAGTCTACTTGCTACCGGCCATCCTGGTGTTTGCAGCGTGCGGCGAGAGTCCGGACTCTGCATCAAACCAGGTCGATAACGACGCAACTCCCCCGTACCAGGTCATGGGAGAGGATCTTCAACAGCTGAAGGACGACTTCAACGCCAACCAGGGACGCGTGCGGCTGATGTTTCTGAGTGGGCCTACCTGTGGCATTTGTCTTCGCGGCATGGCCGATTTCAACGATGCGTTTCTTGCGGAGCACCAGGACGACGATCGTCTCGTGACGTTCGTGGTACACGTGCCGACGATGGGCGCGAAAGAAAAACACGTCGCCGAAGCGGTTCCTCTTCTCGATGGTCCACGCATCCACCATTACTGGGAGGATACCGGGATCATCGGCCAGCACTACCGCGAAACGATGAGCGTCGGCATGTACGTCTGGGATTTCTGGGCAATTTACGGTCCCGATGCACGCTGGGACGACCTGCTGCCACCGGTGCCGGAGTACTATGAACATCAGCTCGGCGTGACGTCCGGAAAGTTCCGCACTTTTCCGAAAGAAAGATTGCTTGATGCCGAGCGATTCGCAAAGAAGACACTGGCGCTGGCAGACACGCTAAGTAGCGACAACTTCGAAGCACAGGAAGTTGCGGAGCAGGATCAGGCGGAGCTGCTCGCCGATGGCACGGAAATACGCTACGTCGGGCAACCGCGCAGCGTCGCCGTCGGACAGCACATCAGGGGCAGGGGTGGATATAGCAATCTGAAGCGTATCAATAGTATCCGCATGACGGGCAAGCTGAAGAAGGACGAACAGGAATCCAGCCTGACAGTCACGATGGGCCGGCCTGACGAAATTCAGCGCCTCACAAATGTTGCAGGAATTATGCCTGCGAATTACGAGAACCTGCTGGTCGACAACTTCGAATTCGACGGGCTTTTTGTCGAGTGGCCGGACAAAGGCCACGAGGTCTCGATGCAAGGCATGCGCAAGTTCGGCGATGTGCTTGCCTGGAAGCTCGAGCTGAAACAGAAAGATGGCCCTGCCTGGCACATGTTCGTTGATAGCCACAGCGGAAATCTCGTGCAAAAGGACGCGCTGGACGACAGTGGCGATGTGGTCCTGAGTATTCGTCAAAGCGAGTTTCGCGAAGTCGACGGATTCCGACTTCCGCACAGGATCGAATACGTCGACGGCGCCGGACACACAATTGCGGCGGAGACGATCGAGACAATTTCGCTCGATGTCGCTCCGTTCGATGTCGACGATTCAACGGTGACTCACTGATGGCGACGACAGACCTCAGGCTCGATGAGCCGGGAACATTGCCGCGACCGGGCCCGGTTGGCCGGATCGTCCGGCTGGCATTCGGCGCGCTTTGTGTCTGGTACGTCACGCGACTGATCGGCGTCGCTGACAACCTGCTGGACACCGAGGGCAATATTCACAATGTCATGTGGAACGGCATAGTGCTCGGGCTGTTCCTGATCAGCTACGTCATCAACATCGGCTTCTCGCGAGCGTGGCGAAAATGGCCGGCATTTATCAGCGCCGGCGTGTTTCTGGCCGTGGCCGGGGTCGGCTACCTGACAACGGGCTCTGCGGACACGGTATTGCTTGCCCGTGCTGTCTGGGTTTGGGAGCTCTATTTGTTTACACACCTGGGACTGGCGTTCGTTCTGTCCGCGTTGCTCGCAACGCCGGGCTGCGAAATGCGTGCCCTGCACGATCTGTATTCACGAATCAGTGGCAAGCCGACCAAAGAGCACTTCTGCCCCGTCGGGCCGTTGAACTCGATCGACCGCTGGGAAGCGAAGCGCTCGAATTAGTTTGTCGGACCTTGTGTTTCGGCTCGTCTGCGGAACGATCTACCACTTTCGTACCAACCCTTGCTCGCATTGACGATTCGGACTACCGACAACATCACGGGCACCTCGACCAGCACACCCACCACGGTCGCAAGCGCTGCACCGGACTCGAACCCGAACAACACGATCGCCGTTGCGACCGCGAGTTCGAAAAAGTTGCTGGCGCCGATCAAAGCAGACGGCGCCGCAACACAATGTGCTACGCCGAAAGTGCGGTTCAGCAGGTACGCGAGTCCGGAATTGAAATAGACCTGGATCAATATCGGAACCGCGAGCAGCGCGATGATCAGAGGCTGCGTAATGATCTGCTCTCCTTGGAATCCGAAGAGCAGAACGAGCGTTGCCAGGAGTGCGACGAGAGACGCGGGACCGAGCCGCTTCAAAGCGGCATCCACCGCCGCAACTCCGCCGACTGCAATCAGTTGTCTACGCAGTATCTGCGCGATGATGACCGGCACCACGATGTAGAGCACAACCGATAGAAACAGCGTTTCCCACGGCACGGTAATCGCAGAAAGACCGAGGAGCAGCCCGACGATTGGGGCGAACGCGAACACCATGATCACGTCGTTGACGGCGACCTGGCTCAACGTGAAATGCGGTTCCCCGTCCGACAGGTTGCTCCAGACGAACACCATGGCGGTGCAGGGTGCGGCAGCCAGGATGATGAGCCCGGCAATATAGGAGTTGACCTGGTCGGCCGGCAGGTACGGCGCGAACAGATTGCCGATGAAAAGCCAGGCCAGCGCCGCCATCGAGAACGGCTTTACCGCCCAGTTGATAAACAGCGTGACACCGACGCCGCGCCAGTGCTCTTTAACTTGTCCGAGCGCCGCAAAGTCGATCTTGACCAGCATCGGGATGATCATCAGCCAGATCAACACGGCGACCGGGAGGTTGACCTGCGCAAATTCCATTGCACCGATCTCTTGAAATACGTCCGGGAAAAAATGTCCGAGTGCGACGCCGACCACGATGCACGCTGCAACCCAAATGGTCAGATAGCGCTCGAAAATGCTCATTTCGGTCGCCGTGTCTTTTGGGGTTGTCGAATCGTCCGTCATTCACTCTGTCCCTTGCCGGGATTGGCTGATGAAGTTCCGTATTCGGATCATGCTGCAGCGTCAACCATGCGTGACTGGCTG
>DAOWGY010000372.1 GCA_030641695.1 Gammaproteobacteria bacterium | reverse complement strand
GCTGTACCGGCCACGAATGTCCGGCAAGACGCTTGTGCTGTGGATCGCCCCGGCCGCGCTGCTACTTGCTGGCGCGTTTCTGCTCGTGAATATCATGCGGGGTCGAATGGCGATGCCGATCGACGACGACTCAGCCGGGCAGGAGTAGTAAGACGATGCTCTGGATCGCCCTCGGCGTGATGTGTTTTGCGGCTGTCGTTTTCGCGATCTGGCCGTTCCTTCGCGACAATTCGAAAAATTTCTCACTAGTGGCGGTAGCCGTCTTGTTCGTCGTTGCGACTTCTTCAGGCATCTATGCTGCGATCGGCAGTCCCGGAATCGAGTCCGGTGCCGGGCAGTCGGCGGAAGTCGGGCACATGATCGAAGAGCTCGCCAGTCGCCTCGACGAAAACCCCGACGACCTGAATGGCTGGAAAATGCTGGGCAGGTCATACATGACCCTCGGCGACTACGCGAGTGCGGTGCCGGCATTTGAGCGAGTGGTGCAACTCGAGTCCGCACAAAATGCGCAATCGTTGGTCGACCTCGGAGAAGCCATGCTCGCGAGTACCGGTCAGACGATGAGTCCGCGAATCGCGTCGATTTTCGAAAACGCGCTGGCCCTGGAACCCAACAATCCGGCGGCGTTGTTCTGGGGCGGTATCGGCGCCGTCAACAGAGGTGATAAAAACCTGGCAGCGGATCGCTGGGAACGCCTGCTCGGTACCAATCCGCCGCTGGAGATCCGCGACATCCTCACGCAACGCGTGGCCGAATGGCGCGGTGAGCAAGTGCCGGCCGTCGCCACCCAGGAAAACGTAGTGCCGCAAACCACGCCGCCGGTGTCGGACACGAAAACGGCAGCCGGGTCGGGGGCAATCGTCAGCGCCAGCATTGCGGTGTCCGATGCCGCCGCGCAGGCGTTGCCGGCTGAGGCCGTCGTATTCATTATCGCGCGCGATCCGGCGCAACCGTCGCCGCCCATTGCCGTGATGCGGCGGATGCTTTCAGAATTGCCGGCCGTAATTGACCTGACCGACCGGGACTCGATGGTACCGGGGAGAGAGTTGTCGCTCTTCGACGACTTCGAACTGGTTGCGCGTGTATCACTGACGGGCCAGGCCGGGGCGCAACCCGGAGACTGGTTCGGCACGATGATCGTGCGGCCCGGGAATGGCGGTTCGATCACGCTCTCGATCGATAGCCAGGTGCCGTGACTGAGAGCAGTGATCGTAGCAGCGGTTCTCGAACCGCGATCGCGCTTCAAGAAGCGCTGCAACCATCAGCGAGGATGTGCTTTGCCTGTGGCAAGGACAATCCGGTCGGGCTGCACATTGAGTTCAACTGCGACGGCGACACCTGCCAGGCCGAATTCACGCCGACCCGAAACCACGTCGGATGGGAAGATACCGTGCACGGCGGCATCATCTATTCAGCGTTGGACGACGTTACGGCCAACGTGCTCTACAAACAGGGGCGCAAGGCACACACGGCGCGCTGCGAAATACGCTACCGGGCCGCGTTGCGTGTAGGCGAAACCATCAGCCTGAGAGGCTGGATCAAAAAGGAAAAGGGCCGGCTCGTCATCCTCAGAGGCGAGGCCAAACGGCTTGCGGACGGCGTGGTCGTCGCCGATTGCGAGGCGAGTTTCATGTTGGAGCGTGCCGCTATTTCTTCTTGACGGGCGACTTGATGCGGACTGTCTCGCCGAGTTTTTCCGACCCCGAGCGTCTTGCTATCTCAGTCTCGACATTATCCGTTGCGTGGACGAGCGCGGCGTACAGCCGGCGTAACTGCACGTACGACAGCGCCCTGGCATTGACCAGCGCGAGGGCATGGATAACGCCTAGCGACAGGTCGTGAATGTCGGTTTCAAGGGTCTCGTTCGCCATATAGCAAGCTTAGCAATCGTGCCGTAGCGGCAATGTGACAGCGATCACGCCGCGTGTGATAGCATGCGGGCGCTTTTTTGCCCCTTGCGGAGTTTCAAATGGCACTACCGGAGGCGCTCGCGCAAAATTTGCGCGTGCCGTTGATTGGTGCACCGATGTTCATCGTGTCGGTGCCGGAGCTCGTTGTCGCGCAATGTACGGCCGGCATCGTCGGGGCGTTTCCGGCATTGAACGCACGTCCCCAGGAGCGCCTCGATGACTGGATTCGCGAGATCAGGGACCGACTAACTGACTTTGCAGAAGAAAATCCTGACGCGCCGGTCGCGCCCTTTGCCGTCAACCAGATCGTGCATGCCAGCAACGATCGCCTGCGCGCCGACATGGAAACCTGCGTCCGGCACGAGGTACCGATCATCATCACGAGCCTGCGGCCGCCGGCGGAGGTCGTCGACGCGGTGCACGCCTACGGCGGCCTGGTCTTCCACGACGTCATCAACCTGCGTCATGCACGCAAGGCGATCGAACAGGGCGTCGATGGCATTATTGCCGTGTGTGCCGGTGCCGGCGGCCACGCGGGAGCGTTGAGTCCATTTGCGCTCGTGAAGGAAATCCGCCGCGAATTCGACGGCGTCATCATTCTTGCGGGGGCGATGACCGGCGGCGGTGACTTGCTGGCCGCACAGGCTCTTGGCGCCGACCTTGCCTACATCGGCACGCGTTTTATCGCGACCCGGGAAGCCAATGCGCCCGATGCCTACAAAGACATGATCGTTGCCAGCCAGGCAGCGGATATCGTGTACACGCCACTGTTTACGGGTGTGCACGGCAGTTACCTGAGGGGCAGTATCACGAACGCAGGTCTCGATCCTGACCAGTTGCCCGACACCCAGGCGTCGGCGATGAATTTCGCGAGCGGTGGAGACTCCGACGCCAAGGCGTGGCGGGATATCTGGAGTGCAGGCCAGGGAGTCGGCAGTGTGGAAGACCTTCCCGATGCGCATTCGCTCGTAATGCGAATCGAGGCAGAGTACAACGAGACGCGCGCTCGTCTCGGAATGATCTGACAGTCAACGCATGAAAACTGTCGTGCTCACATACTTGTTTGTTGCCGTCGGCGGCGCATTTGGCGCTATGGCACGTTTTGCGATGAACGTATTCCTGCAGCGCGATACACCGTTTCCCTGGGGAACGCTGGGTGCGAACTTGCTCGGCTGCCTTGTTATGGGCGTAATTGCTTACCTGGTCGCCGCATCCGAGTGGTTCAACCAGGCGGGGATCATTCCGGATCAGTACCGGCTGTTGTTCGCCATCGGCTTTTGCGGCAGCTTCACGACATTGTCGGCACTGGTGATGGAAATTCACACCATGCTGCAGCGAAACGAGTTGTTCAATTCATTCGCCTACATGATGGTGACGATGGTTGGTGGATTTGCGTGCTTCTACCTGGGATTCGTCGTGACGCGCACGCTTATGCAGTTTTCGAACGCTTAGCAGCGCCTTCCAGGATTTTCACGATCGGGTCGAGCCACTCCAGGTGCTCGGGTTTCATGAGCACCGACCGCAGGCAGGTGACCGTGTCCGAGGTCGCCTCCATGTCCGGTACATAGTGACACACCAGTTCGGCAGGCAGCTCGATCAATGCCAGGTGAAGGTTTTCTTTGGCCGCCAGTTCGAATACACGTCTTGCCCGCACAGTAGCCATTGTCGTATCCGCCGCGTCTACTGCGTAAACGACGATATCCAGTTGCGGCTGCATCAGCGGCTGCAACGAGGCGCTGGCCGCGAGCCGCGTGTGGAACTCCTGCGCCGCCAGCAGGCAGTCGTCGAGACTCTTCGCAAAGTCACCGCCGCTGATCGGCGGTAACAATCGATGCGTCGCCCACAGAGCGACAGCGGATGCGCCGGGGCGCGAGCATTCGAGACTGATTTCGCCGAGATGCAGCTCGGCGGAACTGAAATAGGTGAACGGCGAATCGTGTTTGTAGAAGCGTCCGACCTCGGCATCGCAGAACAGCACGCAGCCACAACCGTAAGGCTGCAGGCCATGTTTGTGTGGATCGATGACGATGGAGTCGACGTCGGTCAGACACTCATAGGCTCTCCTG
>DAOWGY010000095.1 GCA_030641695.1 Gammaproteobacteria bacterium | reverse complement strand
GCACGCCACTCAGCGTGCAGCTGGTGCAATTTCAGCGGCGTCGGGAGCGCATTGCCCTGGTCGTCGACGAATACGGCGACATTCAGGGCATCGTGACGCTCGAAGATATCCTCGAGGAGATCGTCGGTGAGTTCACGACAGATCCTTCTGACCAGATCGAGGATGTCGTCCGTGAAAGCCCCAACTCCTACCTCGTCAGCGGTACTGCGAATATCCGCGAATTGAATCGCGCACAGGGCTGGAAGCTTCCGACGGACGGACCGAAAACGCTGAACGGCCTGATCGTCGAATTTCTGGAGACGATTCCCGAGCCCTCGACCTGCGTCAAAATCAACGGCTATCCATTGGAAATCGTCGCATCCGATGACAATCGTATCCGAACGGTCAGAATCGGTCGCCGCGTCGTCGAAAAAGAGAGCTAGCTGGAGTAACTGTTGGAGCGCTTCTCGAAGCGCGACCCCGCTCAATCGCAGTCGCGCTTCGAGAAGCGCTCCAACAACTAGAACGCACTGTCGAGGGCATCACGAAGACGCCTCACACCGATCACCTCGATTCCTGCAGGTGGTCTCTTCGGCACATTCGCCCGCGGCACTATCGCGCACGTGAATCCTTGCTGGGCGGCGGCTACCACGCGCTCCTCACCGTAGCGGACCGGGCGAACCTCGCCAGCGAGACCGATTTCGCCGAAGCTCACCAGCCCCTCCCGGCACGGCCGGTCGCGAAAACTGGACACCACGGACAGCAGTGACGGCAGATCGACAGCCGTTTCCGCGATACGCAGGCCGCCCACAACATTAACGAACACGTCTTCCGCTCCCAGTTGCACATCGCCATGGCGCTGCAGCACGGCAAGCAGTAATGAAATACGGTTCTGGTCGACACCCTGGGCAAGTCGTTTCGGGTAGTTGCTATTGCCGTCGGCAACCAGGGCCTGCATCTCGACCAGCAACGCCCGGCTGCCCTCCCAGGCAACGGAAACGACGCTGCCGGGCTCGGTAAGTGTTTCGCGCGACAGGAAGATTGCGGAAGGATTGCGGACCTCGCGGAAGCCTGTCTCTGTCATCGCAAACACGCCTATCTCGCCAGTCGCGCCGAAGCGGTTCTTGACGGAACGTATCATCGTGTAACGGCTCGCAGGGTCGTTCTCGAAATACAGGACCGTATCGACCATGTGTTCGACGACGCGCGGCCCTGCGATCGCGCCCTCTTTTGTCACGTGGCCGATAACGAAGACTGAAATCTCGTTCTGTTTGGCGAATTGCACGATGCGGCCGACACATTCGCGCAACTGGGCGACCGAGCCGGGCGCGGACGGCAACGCCGCCGCCGTCATCGTCTGGATCGAATCGACAACCAGCACTTTCGTGTCGGTACGCTTCACCTCCGCCAGCACATTGCCCAACGATGTGTCCGCCAGCACCTGCAAACTGTCGCCGGACAAGCCGAGCCGCCGTGCCCGATGGCTGACCTGGCGCAGAGATTCCTCACCCGTCGCATACAGAACCGCGATACCGCCTTCCAACCTGCTGCTTATCTGCTGCAGCAGCGTCGACTTGCCGACACCGGGATCTCCGCCCAGCAGCACAACGGCCCCCGGTACGAGTCCACCACCCAAGACTCTGTCAAATTCGCCGAAGCCGGTGGCGACTCGTTCCACGGGATCCAGCTGCAGCTCCGCCAGTCCCTGCGCCTCCGCGCCACCGCCCGCGCTTTGGGTTGCGCTGGAGATCTGCGTTGCGGAGAGCGTATTCCAGGACGAGCATTCGGGGCACTGCCCCGCCCATTTGACGCTGTGAGCGCCGCATTCGGCGCAGACATAGGCGGTTTTTGGCTTGGGCATCGGGATTAAGGACCCGCAAGTGCAACTTGCAAATCAGATTGTTTCTTATAGTATTTCGAGAAATTCACGTTATCTGCTTGTTTTTTAAATGAAAATACTCGTGAAATCGCACAAGTTTCGGGGAGCCGTAAGAACAGTATTCTTAAATCCATCATAGCAACCCACTACGTAGTGGTATTACATAAAAATGCCAACCCTTTCTCATTAAGGAAGCTCACTATTTCCTATAATTTTGCCCTTAAAACAGGAACCTGACTGACTTGGACACAGGCAAAAATCAAAAACGGAATCGCCTGATTGCGCTGAGCTTCGCCAGCGTATTGCTGCTTCTCATCTACGGGCCGCTTGCGGCGTGGTTTGTGGCGGCCGATCGTTTTCTATTCGACACCTTCGCATCCGGCTTGCCGAACAAGCCGCTCGACAAGGCGATCATCATTAGTATTGACCCCTCGCGGTCAAGGCACGAGACGATTCTGGAGGAATACGGTCAGCTGCTCGCGGTGCTCACGAACAGCCAGGCACGACGCATCATCCTGACCCAACCGCCCGAGGTGCAATCGGATAAACATTTGCCGGGCTGGGTCGCGGCGCTGAGCGGCGGTGTACCGGTCTATGTACCAACGATGCATCGATTCGCCGACCTCGCGTCGGGCAACGGCTTCATGAACGTCAAGCCGGATGACGACGGTATCTTGCGCCGATCTGATCTATGGTTGCTGAATGGCGGGGTCATGTCGCCATCGCTCGCACTTGCTGTCGCGTTCGACAATGAGAATCTCGCGTCGAGCGCTCGAATGTCGAGCGCAGATGACGCGATCTATTTTTCCAATTACGTCGCGCTGCCGCGCGTGTCAGTGGACGAGATTCTGGGCGGCGACTTTGCAAGTACTCGTCTCAACGGCGCAACCATATTTGTCGATCACGAACCGGCCCTGGTCGGTGCCGCGGCCGTGCTGCCATCCGGGCAGTTTGTTACGCATTCCGAACTTACGGCCGCGTTGCTCGCGGATGTCGAAACCGACCGCACCATAATCGTGCCGTCATGGGTCACGGCGATCGAGTGGCTCGCGCCGATATTACTCGCGATCGTTGCCGTATTGTTCATGCCGGACCGCGGGCGTCGCAATATTGCCGTCATGACCATCGCGTCAGTGGTTGGCCTGTTGCTCGTGGAAATGCTGTTCCTGTACGTGCTACGGGTGCGCCTCGACATCGGCCGGCCGGTGCTGATCTTTGTCGGCGTGGGCTTGCTCAGCATGTGGCTTGTCGGCGATGCGAAGAAAGCAACGCTGGACGCCTTCAAGCGAGGCTCGGATTTTCTTTCGGCTGGCAGGCTCGAGCCAGCATTCGCCGAATTCCGACGCTGCTCACCGTCGGACATGCTCGCAACCGTCATGTACAAGCTGTCGATCGCGTTCGAACAGCAGGCGAAGCCCGAGCGCGCCGAAGCTGTGCTCGAGTGGATGAAACGAACACACGGCACGCTGACCGCCAAAAAGGAACAAAAGCAGAAGCAGGCAGGCATGCCACAGCGACTCGGTCGCTACGTCATCGAGCGGCGAATCGGTCGAGGCGCCATGGGCGCCGTGTACCTGGCCAAGGATCCTCGCATCAATCGTGCCGTCGCCGTCAAGGCGATCCCGATCGAAAAAGAGTTCGAGGACGAGGAACTCAAAGAGGCGCGCCTGCGATTTTTCCGTGAGGCCGAGTCCGCAGGTCGCCTGACGCACCCCAATATCATCACCGTTTTCGACGCCGGTGAGGACAAGGGGCTCGCGTACATCGCCATGGAATACGTGCCAGGCGTCGCACTGAAGGAATTTACGGATCCGAAGAAACTGTTGGCTCCGAAACGGGCGCTGGACCTGGCAGCCTCCACTGCAGAGGCGCTCGACTACGCCCACAACCAGGGTGTCATCCACCGCGATATCAAACCGGCCAACCTGCTGTACAACCCAAAAGAGGGCTCGCTCAAGATCAGTGACTTTGGTGTCGCCCGTATGACCGATAACAACAACACCAAAACCGGCATCGTGCTGGGCACGCCGATGTACATGTCGCCAGAGCAGCTCGGCGCGGAAAAACTCACGGGCCACTCGGACTTGTTTTCGCTTGGTGTTACTCTATACGAGCTTCTGATCGGTGAGGTGCCTTTCAAAGCGGGTAACATCGCAGCACTAATGACAAAAATTACGACCGAAGACCCCGCCCCCATCGCGAACAGGCGTGCCGGCATCGCACCGAGTATTGACGCCGTACTCGCGAAGGCACTGGCGAAACGACCTGACGACCGCTTCTCATGCGGCGCCGAGATGGCGATCGCGTTGCGCAACTGCGCCCGATACTCCTAGAGCGGACAGACCGGAGTAGAGCGATTACGATGAGCCTGCGTGCAAAAATTGACTTCGCCGAGATGACGGACACCGGCCGGGTGCGCGACCATAACGAAGACGCGATTGGCTCTGACCCCGATATCGGCCTGATGGTGCTCGCCGACGGCATGGGTGGCTACAATGCCGGCGAGGTCGCGAGCGGCATCGCGGTGCAAATCGTAACGGAGCTCGCCTCAGAGGGTGCCGGCCGCGAGCAGCGACACGGCATCGACCCGCACAGCGGCCTCATGCGGCAATCGATCGTTTTGCGTGATGCCGTCTACCGGGCCAACAAGATTATTTTCCAGACTGCTCAGAGCCAGACGCATTGCGAAGGCATGGGCACGACGATCGTCGCCTGCATGTTCTACGACAACAAGGTGTCGATCGCCCATGTGGGCGATTCCCGTGCCTATCGACTTCGCGACGGTGCGTTCGAACAGCTCACCCTCGATCATTCGCTGCTGCAGGAACTTGTCGATCGCGGTTTCTACTCGCACGACGAGGCACAACGGTCGACGAATCGCAATTACGTCACCCGCGCCCTGGGCGTCGAACCGACCGTCGAGGTAGCGGCGAGCCGCCTCGTTGCCCGCGTGGGACAGCTTCTGCACCGTTTCGAGCACCTGGTAGTACCGCTCGGCCTCCGCGGGATCGAGACCGGCCAGCGGGAAGAGCGTGCGGGCCTCGAAGGCGACGCGCTCCGGTTGCGGGAAAGCAATACGCACGCCGTAATTCGCCGTGCCCTCGGCGATCAGCGACTGGGGACTGAACAGGGGGT
>DAOWGY010000083.1 GCA_030641695.1 Gammaproteobacteria bacterium | reverse complement strand
CGGTCACTTCAATCGTTTCGAGACCGGCACGCTCGATGCGATCATCCAGTCCATCCGCGAGCCCGCAGACCAGTGGCTTACCGCGGCGGATTTCAGGAGCTTCGTCGATGCACAACGTGATGCCGACACGGCGTTTCGCGATACCGGGCGTTGGACGCGCATGAGCATCCTCAATACGGCTGCTTCGGGGCGCTTCTCGACCGACCGAACGATGCAGGACTACAACGAAGACATCTGGCATCTCGAGCCGATCTCTTTGGACGTGTCCAACTCAACGTGAAGTAATGGAGACCGGCAGCCCTGCCCCGCTCGGCGCGACGCCCGACGCCGAAGGCGTCAACTTCGCCGTATATTCCTCCGTCGCCGAGGCCGTCGAACTTTGCCTTTTCGATGCATCGGGCAGGCCATTGGCCAGCCATCGACTGGCGGCGTGCAGCGACGGCGTCTGGCATGGCTACCTGCCCGGCTGCAAGCCCGGGCAACGCTACGGTTATCGTGTGCACGGTCACTGGCAGCCCGACGCCGGCCTGCGCTGCAATCCTGCGAAACTCCTGATTGATCCGTACGCGCGCGAGATCGACGGCGATGTCGAGTGGCAGGACGCCGTGTTTGACTACATACCCGGTGGGGACACTCCGACAATGAATCAGGACGACAGCGCAGCGTTCGTTCCGAGGTCCATCGTCTGTGCTCCACTCGGCAGTTCGCCCGTGGCGACGCCCGTAATTCCCTGGGCCATGACGGTGCCCTACGAAACCAATGTGCGTGGGCACACGATGCGGCATCCCGCCGTTGCCGATCACGAACGCGGAACTTTCGCGGGCATGCGCAACGAGCAAGTGCTCGACTATCTGAAGGCGCTCGGAATCACGTCAGTAGAACTCATGCCGGTGCAAGCCTACGTCGACGAGCATCATCTCGCGAAGCGAGATCTTCGCAATTACTGGGGTTACAACACGATCGCTTTCTTTGCACCGATGCCGCGTTTCGCTGCCGGTAATGCACGCTCGGAATTCCTCGGCATGGTGAACGCAATTCACGATGCCGGAATGGAGGTAATTCTCGACATCGCATTCAACCACACCGGCGAAAGCAGTCGTTCGGGGCCAACGATCAGCTTCCGCGGTCTCGACAACCAGGCGTACTACCGACTCGAACCGCATGCACCGGGCACGTACGTAAACGACACCGGCACCGGCAACACGCTCAATGTGGATCATCCGCGCGTGCAGGCGCTGGTACTGGACTGCCTGCGTTACTGGTCGAGCGAATTCGGCGTCGACGGCTTTCGCTTCGATCTTGCGACCATTCTCGGCCGCCATGACAATGGCTTCGCGCCTGATCACCCTTTGCTGCAGGCCATAAGCGACGATGCAAAACTCGCTGACGTCAAGCTGATCGCCGAACCCTGGGATCCCGGTCCCGGCGGCTATCAGCTGGGGCACTTCCCGGAGCGATGGGCCGAGTGGAACGACAAGTACCGGGATACCCTACGCCGCTTCTGGCGGGGCGATGCTGACATGAGTGGCGAATTTGCACGACGCATACATGGCTCCGCGGACATCTTCGACCATCGTGGTCGTGCGCCTTACACGAGTGTCAATTTCGTGGCAAGCCACGACGGTTTCACGCTCGCCGACGCCGTCAGCTACGAGCACCGGCACAACGAAGCCAACGGCGAAAACAACAGGGACGGTCATGCTCACAACTACGGCTGCAACCACGGCGTCGAAGGAGACACCGACGATGTCGACGTGCTCGCCGCGCGGCGTCGGCACCGCTTGAATCTACTTGCTTCGCTACTGTTCTCACAAGGCACGCCGATGCTGCTGGCCGGGGACGAGTTCGGAAATTCACAGCAGGGCAATAACAATGCTTATGCGCAGGACAATGAAACAGGCTGGCTTGACTGGTCGGGTCTCGACGACGACCCACAGTTCGCGACGGAAGTGCGGGAGCTGATCCACCTGCGTAACGAATGGCCGCTGCTGCGACTCCCGGCATACCTGCATGGCGAAACCGAGATTGGCGCATCGTCGGTCAATATCAACTGGCTGAATACGGATGGTAATGCGATGGAGGAAAGCAGTTGGTCGGGGCCAGCGCCGTTCAAGGTGATGTATGCAGAGGCGACGAGGAACGGAGCGATGTCGCGAGTAGTGGTACTAATTAATAATAGCGATGAAGAGGTCGGTTTTTGCTTGCCCGAGGCATACCCCACTTGTGAGTGGCGCGTTGCCTGGTCAGCAGATGGACTCGCAATAGCGAAGGACGGGCGGTCGTTTGCGGCGCCCGCTCGCTCGATCTCTCTCCTGACCTCGGACTAGCGGCTAACGCCAGCCGCCAAGGATTTCCCGGAAATCTTCGGACGATTCGCAACTGCACCGTCGATCGCCGCCACGGTCGATGCAATACAGCATGAGTCCGGACGGGCACGCAACGCCTGCGCGTTGTCGCCGACTGGCGATTTGGCGCTCACGATGCTCATACGGCGACCAGTCTCCGCTAAGAAACGCCTGATGTTCGAGTTCCTCCATCGTATGGTAGGTACCGCAACCCCCCAGCAGACACAGTGCCAGGACGACCCCTATAGTCTTCATACTCCGTCCTCCACGAGGCTTCCCGCACGAAGCCCCCCCTACAAACTGACGCTTAATGAAGTACCAGCGAAGGCGCTGCCGGTCGCAGACCCAGGCCGCAAAAACAGGTCAGGAATTCAGGACGGCCGCGCCCTTGTGTGCGGGCAACATCGACATTTATTGGATATATGCCACAGGCGGATTTTGTTGCCGCAACACAACAGCGGTATTCAATTCATCAGGATGTGAAGCACTTCACATTTTGTTGGAGCGGTTCTCGAACCGCGATCCGGGTCGCGCTTCAAGAAGCGCTCCAACAGCTCACCCCGACAGCGGCAGCATCGTCGTGTACTTGATGCGTTGCAGGACAAACGTCGAACTCGCCGAACGCACGGCAGCGTGTTTCAGGATCTCCGATTGCAGAAACTCCGTGTAGGTTTCCATATCGGGCACAACGACATGCAGCACGTAGTCGCGCTCCCCTGCCACGCTGAAACACTCGGTAACGGACGCCAGACTCGCGACGTGGTCCTCGAAACTCTGGCGGTTTTCGTCGGTGTGCTCGGTCATCGACACGGCGAGCAACACCTGGATGTGAAAACCGGCCATCCGCGGATTGAGGAGCGCTACCTGGCGCTCGATGAGGCCGCTCTCCTCGAAGTCACGGATACGGCGCCAGGCCGAGGTTCGCGACATGCCCGCAATCTCGGCGAGGTCGGCCTGGGCGCGCGTCGCGTCATGCTGCAACGCGTCCAGCAGACGCCGGTCTGCGTTCGATAACTTCATCTCAAGTCACCCGTTGGAGCGCTTTTTGGTCACGATGACCTTATGCCGCGAAGCGCATGGACGCGCGAGAGCGGCCTCGAAGCGCGAATGTTGGAGCGGTTCTCGAACCGCGATCCGGGTCGCGCTTCCAGAAGCGCTCCAACGGGCATTTTATCAATTATCTTGGCTTAAAGTGACACTTTTGTTCCATAAA
This sequence comes from Gammaproteobacteria bacterium, assembly GCA_030641695.1. Lineage (GTDB taxonomy): Bacteria > Pseudomonadota > Gammaproteobacteria > Steroidobacterales > Woeseiaceae > UBA1847. Next base: position 191 of record DAOWGY010000083.1, on the reverse strand, counting down.
TATCGTATGTGTGGTTCTAATTAGACACATAGTGCCCACAAAACGCGCAAAATGTCGGGATACCCGGTTTACTCAGGAGACTCCCATGCCGGACCTGTTCGAAAACCCGATGGGTCTCGACGGCTTCGAGTTCGTCGAATTCGCATCCCCCGAACCCGGGGTGCTCGAGCCCGTTTTTCATGTGCTCGGTT
>DAOWGY010000114.1 GCA_030641695.1 Gammaproteobacteria bacterium | reverse complement strand
CGTTCTTCGAGCGAACTCTGCAGGTTTTGAACGTACTTCGACACCTGCGGCCGCACGTAGGAATTGACGACGGTCGTTTCGGTCCGTTCATATTCCTGCATTTCGGGCACCACCGTGCTCGAAATCGAAATAGGGATTCCGCCGAACACGTCCTGTGCGATTTGCTGTACCTCGATTTCGTGCGCACCGTTGACGTAGGAATTCATCAGGCAGATGGTCAGCGCTTCTACCTCTCCCTTGTCGTGCAGTAACTCGAGGTCCTTACGCAGGGCGGCTGAGTCGAGAGGTTTGACGACGTTGCCTTCCGCGTCCATGCGCTCATCGGCCTCAATCGTCAGTTCCAGCGGCGCCATCAATGGGGCCTTTACGTAGCTTACCCAGCCACCAAGGCCGCCCGGGCAGAACGATCGCGCCACTTGCAGCACCTGCCGGTAGCCCTTTGTGGTAATCAAGCCGACTCGCGCACCTTTGCGCGTGATAACGGCGTTGGTCGCAACCGTCGTGCCGTGCATCACCTGGGTTACCTGTTTTGCATCGATGTCCGATTCATCGCAAATGCGATCGACACCGTTCAGCACGCCAATCGATGAGTCTTCCGGCGTCGACAGTACCTTGGCCATGTAAGTCTGGCCGGACGATTCATCGACCAGCAACAGATCGGTGAATGTACCGCCAACATCAACTCCCAGACGAAACGTCATGTGTGATCCCCCTCAGTCAAATGATCGAGTTTTCCCTGAGCGATGCGAGCTGCTCGTCAGTCAAGCCGAGTAACCCGCCATATATTTCTTCGTTGTGCGCCCCGAGCATCGTGTTTCCAGTCCAGCGAATCTCACCCTGCGTCTTCGACATTCGGGGGAAAATATTCTGCATTTTCAGGTCCGGCCAGTCGTCAGTCGGCATGTCGACGATCGAATCGCGGGCCTGAAAGTGCGGATCCTCCAACATGTCCGGTGCGCGGTAAATGCGGCCAGCCGGTACTCCTGCCTCTTGCATGAGCCTGTCGACTTCTTCGACGGTCCTGGTCTTCGTCCATTCGTTGATGATGCCGTCGAGTTCGTCCATGTTCGTGCCGCGCGCCGTGTGCGAGCTGTAGCGCTCGTCTTCCGCCAGTTCGGGCCGGCCGATGATGGCGCTGAGGCGTTTGAAGACCGTGTCCTGGTTGGCAGCGATCAGGAAGATGCCGTCCTTGCAATCATAAATATTCGACGGCGCAACGTTCGGCAAAGTCGCACCGGAGCGCTCGCGGATGTGATTGCTGACTGCGTACTCGGGTATCGTCGCTTCCATGACACTCAGCACCGATTCGAAGATCGATGCGTCGATGACCTGGCCTTCGCCGGTCTTGTCGCGGTGATGCAATGCTGCCAGCGCGCCCATACAGGCGTAAGTCGCGGCCAGTGAGTCGCCAATAGAAAGGCCGGCACGGCTCGGCTGCCGATCCGGCTCACCGCACAGGTAGCGCATGCCACCCATCGCCTCGCCGATAGAGGCATAACCCGCACGGCTCGAGTATGGGCCCGTCTGCCCATACCCCGACACGCGAATCATGATCAGACCCGGGTTGATCGTCGACAGCTCGTCGTACCCCAATCCCCAACGCTCCATCGTGCCGGGCCGGAAGTTCTCGAGCACCATGTCCGATTGCGCAATCAGACTGCGGACGAGCTCCTGCCCTTCCGGCTCCCTCAGATTGGCCGTCACTACTCGCTTGTTGCGAGCGCAGACGGTCCACCAGAGCGGAAACTCACCGCGCCCCCATACCCGCATCGGATCGCCCTGCCCGGGCGGTTCGACTTTAATGACATCGGCGCCCATGTCGGCCATCAACTGGCCGCAGAACGGGCCGGCAATCAACTGGCCGAGTTCAATGAGACGAATATCTGTAAGTGGACCTTTGCGGCCCGAAGCATCATTCATGAAGGAGAACGTATTATTTTTTAGTCCTATCAATATAACAATAGGTCTAATATCAGGCAACACGCGGCCTGTTTTGGAGATAAGCGTCTCTCAGCGTGCCGCGGTCAGCGGCACAGCTCGTTCATTTTCGCTTTTGTCTCGGCGATGGTCGCGGCGGCGTCTTCTTCGCTCAGGTACTCGCGCTCACCGGCATCGTTGCTGCGGAACAGCCTCGGCGCGTTCAAATAGGACTCGAAAATCTCGGTCGCACGCTTGCAGTAATACTTTTCCGCGGCTTCGCGCTCGGCACGGTCTTCCGCCGTCTCACCCGGATGGGCGTATCCCTCTCCTGAGCGGCCGTCGTCACCGGACTCGTCCGCTTCGTCCAGGGACCCCGGTGACTGCCAGACGAGTTCGACGCTGACCGCATCCTCGTGATCGGGCGTATCGCTGTAATGCACCTTGCCGAACTCGTCGTTCCAGGTATAGATCGGCGTGAGGGTATCGACGAAGTGCGACTTGCCTTCGGCGTCGACCCACCTCCAGATATCGGCGTGTGCCGGCAGAGACAGGCCAACAGTCAGGGCGATTAATGTCAGTAGAGGTTTCATGGCGGCTCCTGGCACCGCCAAGTATGGTGTTTTCTGCCCAGAAATCAGTTGACTGACGTCACAGATTTGCGATGGCGAGTTAGCGGCTCAGGCGCCAGGGAGCACGACCTCGTAGAGTCCGTAGCCCTCCTCTATCACCAGTAGCTTGAGACGATTTCCTGCGAAATCGGCGACCCGCGCCTGAATCGCCTCGTCTGCATTACTTACCCATTGATCAAACAGATCATTTCGTATCAGCAGATGGGTATAACCGAGCCGGGTCAGCGTCTCTGCGATCCCCTCTCCCGAGTCCGCATTTTCGGCAATGCTGATGAACACGCTGTTAAGCAAAATAGCGTCTGCCGAAAAATAGTAGCGACGATTGCCCAGGTACAGCCCCAGTACTTTTCCATCCGCAGGCACTACTTCGTTAGCCAGTGCAATTGCGGCATATTCCGGGCGGTGTATTTGTATGTATTCCTCTCGACTGACCGTTCCGGTGACATACGGAAGCGGATCGATTTTCTTGTAAAGACCATGGCTGTAAATAACATTGGGCAACAAATACAAGAAAACGAGAGCAACAGTTCCCGGGTGTGCCGCCAGGTTCACCGGGAAGCGTTGCAGCAACCATTTGTTGATTACGTACAGACTGTAAGTCGAGAGAACGACAAGAGGCGGAATGATCGACGATATCCACCTCGCCCGCATATCCTTTGTCAGGAAGGTCAGCAGGACAACCAGCAAAGCGTAGTACGCGAAAATTGCGATTTCCCTATGACGAAAGTTCTGCTTCCTGGCAGTAAATAGCAACGCCAACGGTAACAACAGCAATAACAGATTCAGCCGGCCATCGAAATATTTCGGGTCGTCGTCTTGTCCTTCGTAGAAAAGTCGCAACGGGATCAGCAGTGTGTAAGGCAAGCTCTCCTCGTGAACGAGCTTCCTGATCAACAGCGGTCCGAGTGGCTTTGGCGCGTTTTGCATTTCCTCTGCAAGCACTTGCCTCGCATGAGATTCACTGTCCAGGTCCTCGTCCGCCTGCGATGTTGCCGCCGGTTGAGCAGCAAACAGACCTTGCTGCAATGGGTAAATCGGATTGCCGGTCAGGCTGTAGTTTCTGATCAGCCACGGTGAGAACACCAGCAGGGAAACAGTGACGAAAAGCACGCCGAACTTGACGGCGTTAAGCTGTTCCGCCTCCTTGTTCTCGCGGCCATTCAGGAAGAAGAACGGCACGAACAGACTCAGCACCAGGAATGAAATAATAGCGCTGTACTTGGTCGACAGTGCCAGTCCGCTACAGACCGCAGCCAAGACAAGCCACTTCGTGTTACTCGTGTCTTCCAGCCAGGTCACGATGCCGAACAGTGCCGCCGTTGTGAAAAAGATTAGTCCGAGGTCAACGTAGACGGTCACTGAAAGTTTGACGATCAGTGGAATCGTCAGGAACAGGAGTCCCGCGAGTGCACCCCATACAGGTCCGATACGGCGACGAACGAAGAGAACGATAATGAGTGCGGTCAGCAGTGCAAACGTGAAATGAACGTATTTCGCTGCGATGTCGTTGCCCAAAGCGAGCGGAATCGTGTAGAGAAGGTCAACGAACTGCGGGTAATACGAAAAGATGATTTCCGGCATCTCGTAGATGCCGCCTCGCTCGACCCACAGCTTCGGTACTGCGAGATGGTGGGTAAGCGCGTCGCGACTGACCGGCGGCACGGTGGCGAGCAGGATAATCCACAGGAAATGCAGCAGATAGGCAACGACAAAGAGCGTTTTCGTTTTGATCGACACGGATCATCCGGGAACTGTTTCGAGGCAGTCTACACAGGGCGTCTGTCGAAACAAGAACGCACTTCTCAATCAGGTTAGCGCCGGTCGATACGGCGCCAATTGGTTGACGGGGAGCTTTTTTTCCAGCCGTAGTACGGATGCCGGCGCAACATTTCGGGCTTGCGGAACAACATGACGAAGATCGCTCCTGCCGCAAATCCCCCGATGTGCGCCCAAAATGCAACGCCCCCTCGAGCACCAAACGAACTGAAGCCACCAAGTACCTGTACCAGGAACCAGTAGCCAAGCATGAATACTGCCGGCACGGCGATGGTGGTCACGAAAAAGCCGAGAAAGATCAACAGATGCACACGCACACGCGGGTAGAGCAGCACGTACGCGCCCATGATGCCGCCGATCGCGCCCGAAGCGCCTACCATCGGCACCACCGACTCGACATTTGCCGCAACCTGCAAAGCCGCCGCTGCGACACCGCACAACAGATAGAAGATCACAAACCGCATCGGGCCCATCGCATCCTCGACGTTATTGCCGAAGATCCACAGGAACCACATGTTGCCGATGATGTGGAACCAGCCGCCATGCATGAACATCGACGTGAATATCGTCGGCCAGTTCGAGATGCCACCCAGCTCGCACCAGGTGTCGGGGCCGAGTTGGACCTGTGTGCCCACCGCTACCCTACCGAGCAACTCTCCGGGAATCAGGCCCAGCTGGCAGATAGAGCCGGCCAGCATCGGGTTGGCACCGAGTCCTTGCACGAACACCCATACAACGACGTTCACAACGATAATGCCGAAAGTTGCGTAGGGCACGAGTATCTGTGGATTGTCATCGCGTATCGGGAACACGTTCGATTTCCGGCAACAGGGTGGAATACACTCTTGCTTCGATCGGGGAGCAATGAGTGCGAACGGACAACATGATACACATCGTCGGTTGCCACGCAGAAGGCGAAGTCGGCGACGTCATAGTCGATGGCGTGGCAGCACCGCCCGGTGACACTATCTGGGAACAGTCACGATGGATCGCCAACGATGACCGGCTGCGGCGGCTCGTGCTCAACGAGCCTCGCGGCGGTGTATTTCGCCACGTCAACCTGCTCGTGCCGCCCAAACATCCGGACGCGGATGCGGCGTTCATCATCATGGAGCCCGCGAACACGCCGCCAATGTCGGGCTCGAACTCGATGTGCGTCGCTACCGTCATCCTCGAGACCGGCATTGTGCCGATGACGGAGCCGGAGACGTGCATCAAGCTGGAGGCGCCGGGCGGCCTGGTCCACGTGACAGCGAGATGCGATGCGGGCAAAGTGAAGGCCATCAAGATCCGCAATTTGGCGTCATTCGCTCACGGTATCGAGCAACCGCTTGATGTCCCTGGCATCGGCCAGCTAAAGGTAGACACAGCTTATGGCGGTGACAGTTTCGTCGTCGTCAATGCTGAAGGGCTGGGCTTCGACCTCGCGCCCAGGGAGG
>DAOWGY010000269.1 GCA_030641695.1 Gammaproteobacteria bacterium | reverse complement strand
GTTCGGGTGACGGTGCTCGATCCGATCATGGCGGCCGACTGGAAGTCTTCGGAGATCGAATCGAAGGCTCGGGAAGTGCGTCGCCTTTATCTCGATAAGCTCGATCAGCCCGACGAGCAAGAATCGGCGATTGTGGCCTAGAGCGGAGAAATGGCCGGCAAAAGTTTCGATTCGCGAGTCCCGATAATCGATGAGAGTGACGTACTCCGTGACAAGCGTTTCCAGACGGCGCTTCGACACCTGGCCAGCGAGCAGCGGCGCGAATTCGCCGCCGTCGAGCGCTACGCGCGTCGGTGTCTGGACGAACTGGCGGTGCGGCCCGGCGACCGTTATCTCGGCTGGACCGCGGCACTGGCGCGCTTCATGTATACGCGCAGCTTCGATTCGGAGTTCGACGTAAACAGCGACGCGCTGGAGGAGCTGAAGACGCTGGCACGGTCACGGCCGGTCGCATTTCTCTGGTCACACAAATCGCATCTTGACGGCTTCGTATTCATGCGCACGCTCTACGACGCCGGTTTCAGGCCGCAGCCGTTGACCTTTGCGGGCAGCAACATGAATTTCATGGGCTTTGGGGCACTTGTCAGGCATTCCGGTGCAATTTTTCTGCGTCGCAGCTTCAGGGACGACGAAGTCTACAAGCTCGTCCTGAAGTATTTCATCGATTACCTGGCGAGCCGGCGCGTGCCGTTATCCTGGTCCATTGAGGGCACACGATCACGAACGGGCAAGCTTTTGCCGCCGAAACTCGGCCTGATTCACTGGGTCATGGATGCCTACAAGCGGGCGACGATCGACGATGCGCTGTTCGTGCCGGTTGCGATCAGCTTTGATCAGATTCCCGAGATGGATGACTACATCGCCATGCAACACGGTCTGGCGAAGCGCAAGGAATCGTTGAAGTGGTTCATCGGTTACATCGCCGGGATGAAGTCGAATTACGGCAAGGTGTACGTTCGATTTGCCAGGCCGATCGCGATTTCTGATTTGACGCCCTCGCCGGATGATTTGCCGGGCGTTGACGACGACGATTCGCAGATCCGCAAGTTGGCGCTCGAAATCTGCAACCGCATCGAACACGTCATACCGATCACCCTCACCGATCTTGTTACGCTGGTTCTACTTGCGGCGAATGGCCGCGCCCTGGATGCGGAACAGATCTGGCGCCAGGCGCGGGATATTCTCGAACTCATCGAACGGCGCGGGTTACCCAACGCAGAGGACCTGCGGGTCTCTGACCTCGACGAGCTGCAGCGCAAACTTCAGTCATTGACCAAGACGCTGTTACTGCAGTGCTATACGGGGGGCGCTGTACCGGTTTATGTCATCAGTTCGGGCCGGCAGCTGGCCGCAGCCTATTATCGCAACACGATCGTGCACTACTTTCTGAGCAGCGCGATGGCCGAGGTGGCTTTGTCGGTTACGCGATGCGATCCGCCGCGGGAATCCTTCGAGACGGCACTGATGCAGCTTCGCGACCTGCTCAAGTTCGAATTTGCGTTTAAGTCAAAAGACGATTTCCGAAGGGATGCACTGGAATTTCTCGACTACCGGTATCCGGACTGGCGTAGTTATGGCGGCGCCCTTCCGCCGGGCCCGCAACCGTTGTTCGGGCAGGGAATCCTGCGCTCTTTCATCGAGGCCTACTGGATTCTGGCACGCCTGCTCGTCAGCCGCGGCTGGCGGCGCGTCTCCGTCGACAATGAATCCGCGCTGATCGAAGCGTGTCTCGGGCGGGGTGAGGAGATGCTGTTGCGCCGGGAGATCAGCACCGAGACCGCATTATCGAAACCACTGTTCGAGACCGCCTTGCGGCTCGCAAAGCATCGCCAACTGTTGGACGGCGACGCGGAGACATTGGCGCAGCGACGAACTGCGTTTGCCGCTGAACTGGACCGCGTTCTCGATGCGATCAATCGTCTGCAGCAGGACTACGATCAGGGCCTCGCAGACATCATCACAAGACCAATTCATGAACAACGCTCGGTTGCCTGAGGAGCTGACATGCGACAACTTAGTGGATCCGATGCCTTTTTTCTTTACGCGGACAAGCCGGGACAGCATCAGCATATCTCGACGATCTATTTTTATGATCCTTCGACAGCGCCCGGCGGCCAGGTCGACTTCCTGACGATACTCGAACACGTGCGAGAACGAATTGGCACGTCCAGGATTTTTCGTCAACGCCTCGTCGATGTGCCGTTAAATCTCGACTATCCCTACTGGATACACGACAGGCACTTCGACCTGGAATTCCATGTTCGTCACATTGCGTTGCCGCACCCGGGGGACTGGCGACAATTTTGCATCCTTGCGTCGCGCCTTCATGCGAGACCGGTCGACCTGAAACGACCGGTCTGGGAAATGTATGTCATCGACGGACTCGAGAACATCTCGTGGTTGCCGAAAGGTTCGTTTGCGGTGCTCGTGAAGGTCCATCAGGCTGCGCTCGACGACGTGACCGAGGATGATTTTACGATTGCGATGCACGATCTGGATGCCGTTCCCGAGCCCGAGGAGGTCAAGTATCGCTGGTTCTCCGAACGGGAGCCCGGCGTCGGGCAGTTGCTGGCGCTCGCGTGGTTCAACAACGCGATCAAGCTCATCGAGACCGGGCAGTCATTGCTCGACAGGTTGCCGATTGTCGGCAGCAACCCGGTCGAGCCCGATGATGTGTTGCACTTCGACGAGGAAGAGGCGCCGAAGACGCGCTTCGATGATCGCATTTCACCGCATCGTGTATTCGCTCCATATACGTTTGATACCGCAGAAATGGAGGGCATCAAATCCGCGGTGCCGGATGCAACGCAGAACGATGTGATACTCGCGATCTGCAGCGGCGCATTGCGCCGTTATCTTGCCGCCAAGCAGGAGCTGCCCGATAAGTCACTGTATGCACTTTTGCCGCTGCACGTACACGACGAGGGCGATGCAGGAGTGCCAGGGCATCGCGTGCAACTGATACGGGTCAGGCTGATGACCCATCTCGACGATGCCCTGGAGCGGTTGGCGTCAATCCGTGAGGAGATGGCGGAAGTCAAAGCGCTGCAGCCGGTCAGTGCGGAGGAGATGACGGAAATGCAGGATATGTTGCCGTCGACCGCGATGATCTTTGCCGCAAATACCATCGGCGCCCGCGTGGGTCCGGGTAAACGCTTTCGGGAGAATCACAATACAGTCATTTCGATACATCCCGGGCCGCCACAAACGCTTTTCCTGTGTGGTGCGCGGCTCATCGGTTATACGGGCATGGCCGCGCTCATGGATAACCTGGGCCTCAACCACACGGCCACCACGTATGACGGCAAGCTGACAATCGCGCCCGTCTGTGACCGCCGGATGATGCCGGACCCCGCGTTTTACCACGAATGCCTGCGTGCGTCGTACATCGAATTGCGGGACGCGGCGAGGGCGGCTGTGAAGCAGTCGCGCAAGCCGCGACTGAAGGCGGTGGCCAGCAACTAGGTGTGATAATTGGTATCTGGTCAGACAGACGTGCCAGATAGCATTGCGCTTCGAACGTCCGCCTTCCCCAATACCAGTCGTTTAGTTAGTGGAAATAGCGTCACGGCGAAGGTCGGGAAACGGCCAGGAGCGGACAT
>DAOWGY010000377.1 GCA_030641695.1 Gammaproteobacteria bacterium | reverse complement strand
AGTTGGAGGCTCGTACATCGGAACTTGGCTACTTTCCGCTTGATCGTACTGTCGCCGACCCGGCCCGGATAGCGGAGGCGGCGGATCTTCTTGCGGCGGCGAAAAATCCGTTGATCGTTGCCGGAGGTGGCGTGCATCTATCCTCGGCCTGCGAGGAAATCGCCGCAATGCAGCGCGATGCTCATCTGCCGGTGATGACGACTGTCATGGGTAAAGGTGCGGTTGACGAAAGCCACCCATTATCTATCGGCGTGACGGGTTACGCGCTTGGCAAATATTCGCCGACGCGATACATGCGGCCGATCATCGACGAGGCGGATGTCGTGCTGCTTGTTGGAACACGCACCAATCAGAACGGTACCGATTCCTGGGCGCTTTATCCCGGGGGCGCGAGGTACATTCATATCGATGTCGATAGCGGCGAGATCGGTCGCAACTATGAAGCGTTGCGCCTCAACGGCGATGCCAAACTCACCCTCGCGGCCATTCACAAGCAGTTGGACGGTCGACGAGAGGCGGCGCCTGGAATTGAACAACGAATCGCTGCGGCGAAGCAGCAACACCTGGACGAAGTTTCGGCACTCGAACAATCGGACGTCAGCCCGATAAGGCCCGAGCGACTGGCCGCGGATACACGGCAGGTGCTCACAGCCGAGACCATCGTGGTTGCAGACGCCAGTTACGCCACGTTGTGGCTTGCTTGTTATACGCACTCGCTCAAGGCGGGAATGCGTTTCATAACGCCTCGCGGATTGGCAGGTCTCGGCTGGGGCTTGCCACTTGCCATAGGCGCCAAAGTCGCCAGACCGGAGTCCCCTGTCATTTGCATGGTCGGCGACGGCGGATTCGCGCATGTCTGGTCAGAGCTCGAAACTGCAGCGCGCCGCCAAACGCCAGTGGTACTGACAGTTCTCAACAACAGCTGCCTCGGTTACCAGAAAGACGCCGAGGACGTAAAGTTCGGGCGCCACAGCAGCGCCTGTTATTTCACGCCGGTCGACCATGCGGCCATCGCTCGCGCCAGCGGTTGCCGAGGCGTTCGTATCGAAAATGCAGCAGACTATCTGCCGGCACTGCGCGACGCGCTCGAGCGTAATGAAACGACCGTGATTGATGTCATCACGGATCCGAGCGCCTATCCGCCGATAACCTTCTTTGATGGATTGGACGATATCCGCGACGATAGAGAGAAGCGGCAAGATGCATAACACTGTGGATCGGACTTTGAGCAGCCCGTGGAGCTGGGTATGAACGTCGACAAACTCAGGGCACGATTTAAAGACTACTGCGACAAGTATAAGTCGATCAGCATGCGTCGCGAAGACGGTATTCTGGAAATTACCTTGGGAACAAATGGCGGCTCGCTGCAGTGGGGTCGACTGCCGCACGCCGAACTGGAAGAGGCATTTCTCAACATCGGGCGCGACCGCGAAAACAAACTTGTCATCATGACCGGTACGGGCGATGAATTTTCCGGGCCGGTTGCAGAGGTGGAGTCCAACCGGGCCGCGCATCGGCAGACGCCGGACGAATGGGCAGAGCTCGGATGGGAGTCAAATCGTCTCCTCTGCAACCTGCTGGCAATCGACGTGCCGATGATCAGTGCGGTCAACGGTCCGGCGGCGCGTCACGCGGAGTTGCCGGTGATGTGCGATATCGTGCTTGCTTCGGAAACCGCGTCTTTTCAGGATTCTGCCCACTATGTGGGCGGCTTGGTTCCGGGAGATGGTGTACACGTCGTGTTCCCGATGATCATGGGCATGAACCGTGCACGCTATTTCTTGTTGACCGGGCAGGTCATCGATGCGGTCCAGGCCAGGGAATTTGGTCTGGTCAACGAGGTTCTGCCACAGGACGAGTTGTTACCGCGAGCATGGGAGCTGGCAAGGCAGATCATGCTGCAACCCGAAATGAACCGGCGTTATACGCGTCTGCTGCTGACGGAACAGTTGCGCCGCCAGCTTAACGACTTATTGCCATACGGCCTGGCATTGGAAGGCCTTGCGATAACCCGATAAGGCACCAGCGGTCGGGCGACCTGCCTGATCGGCAGGGTCAAATTTTCAGGGGCGTTCGGAACAGATGGTAAAAATAGCTTTTCTCGGTGCCGGCATGATGGGGCAGCCCATGATCCGCAACTTTCTCAAAGGTGGACATGCGGTGACGGTCTACAACCGAACGCTGGAAAAAGCGCGCCCGCTGGAAGCACTCGGCGCCGAGCTTGCGCTGACGCCCAGGGAGGCTGCGCGCGGTGCCGATGTCATCATGTCCAGCCTGACCAATGACGATGCGTCGCAGCAGACATGGAACGGTCCCGATGGCGCGCTGCAGGCGGACGTTCGACCCGGCGCGTACGCAATCGAAGCGTCGACGGTTTCACTAGCATGGGTTTCGAAACTCAACGAGTTGGCAGCTACGAAGGGCCTGCATTTTCTGGACTGTCCTGTTGCCGGGAGACCGGATGTCGCGGAAGCGGGGCAGCTCAAGGTGTTTGCGGGAGGGAGCGCTGACGACGTCGACGCATTACGGTCGGTCCTGGATGCCATCTCGAAAAGCGTAATGCACGTCGGCGATGTTGGTAGCGGGATCACTTTCAAGTTGATTTACAATGTCATGGGCGCGATCCAGGTTGCGGCTTGTGCCGAAGGCATGCATGCCTGCGAGGCGGCAGGCATCGACCTCGCCGTGGCCGCCGAAGGTTTTGCGACGGGCGCGACCGGAAGCCCGCACGTTGCGCGGCATTCAGGTTACATGGCACGAAATGAACACGAAGACCCGGTGCAGTTCTCGGGAAAGATGCGCATCAAGGACGTTGAGTACGGCATCGGGCTGATCGAAGACGTCGGTGGGCAATCCGTTCTCGGTCATGCGACCCGGGCGGTTTTCGGCCAAATGGTGGAAAACGGCATGGGCGATATGAATGACAGCGAACTAATCGATACGCTGCGACGCGTACACAGCAAGGGAACTGCGTGAGTCCCGGTTGTAAGGAAATCTGAAACGATCGGGACAGGCTTTCGCGATGACCATCAAGATCAACATTAATGGCTCCGACATTGAGCTGGACGTGCCGCGGGACACTCCGCTGATTTACCTGTTACGCAACGATTTGCAGCTCAATGGCGCGAAATTCGGCTGCGGCATAGCGCAATGCGGTGCTTGCACCGTGCTCATGAATGGAAAACCAGTACGGTCCTGCGTGATGCCTGTCGGGAGCGTCGTCGGCAGCAAAGTCGTAACGCTGGAGGGGCTCGGCGATCGTGAGACACCGCATCCCCTGCAGACTGCTTTCATCAAGATGCAAGCCATGCAATGTGGCTATTGCTCGAGTGGCGTCATCATGCAAGCGGCGGCATTGCTGGAGAAGAACCCGAACCCGAGTGACGAACAGATCCGCTCCGCTTT